>NZ_JBHLXE010000089.1:0-24570 GCF_042432445.1 Thorsellia kenyensis
AAACAAACGGTGTAGCTTAGTATGTGAAAATTATAAATAACTAACAACTATCTTGACAAGTTCCGATAGCGATAACATGTTTGGCTAATTCCAAAAATTTCACACGCTAATCTCATACTAATACCCAAACGTTTCACACTATCTTGCGCCATCATCTTTCTATCTGATGGCTTTACCACTTTCCCTCAAGTGCTTCTTGCCTAATTTTAGATTTCAAGCACTCTTCAGCATACATTTTTTTAAGTCTACTATTTTCTTCTTCAAGCTCTTTAAGTCTTTTCATCATTGGCATATCCATACCACCAAATTTTGAACGCCATTTATAAAAAGTAGCGGAACTAATACCATGTTCACGACAAATCTCTTGAACTGGCACACCTGCTTCATTTTGTTTTAATATTGACATTATTTGACTGTCAGTAAATTTTGATTTTTTCATTTAGAATCTCCTATGCTTTATTTTAAGAGAAAATTCTATTTTTAGCTCTTATTATTTTTAGGGAGGATTACATCTCCTATATTAATATCTCTTGCGGTCTTGATAGTCTTACTTGAGCTTGAAAGGAACAGATCTACAATATCTACTTGCTGTTTTCCTTCTTCATCGTTATATGTTTCTTTAAAAATAATAGACACTTCATAGTCGGAATTTTTTAAACCCACTTGATTTCCATAGGGTTTCTCTTCTGAAATATGAATTTATCTGTGTTGGTAAGGAGTTCATTCAATACCTCATATTTATTATCTAATGAGTAAAATTTACCAGAGTCGCTTAAGATAAAATCACTGAGAGTAAGCTTAGAGTCAAAAGGCCTATGATAAATTTCATTGATGGTAATGGGCTTTAAATTTTCTTTAAGTAACAAGCCGGATGTTAATTTTCCATCAGGAGCTAAATACTCAACCAAAATCTTATCGTAAGGATTTTCCTTATCAAGGGTACTCACAATTTGGCCATTTGTAATAAAGGTAGATTGATTTTTACATTCTACATTTGGGCATGAAAAATATAATTTTTGCTCGGTATCTATAATAAAATAGGATTTATCGATAAATTTGAATAGTCTAAATAAATTATTTTTGGCATCAGAAAAATAAAAGAGAGGAAATGCATTTTCCATAGATAGTTCAGTATTGCCAAGTGATTCGTTAAAATAGATGTTCAGTGGTATTTTGTTACTTTCAATCAAAAAAGGCAGTTTTTCTAAGTAATTGTTATTTTTGAAAATTAAGGTGATATTACCTAATTTATCATATTCACTATTTTCCTCTAGACTTGATTTATCTAAAAGAACTTTGGTAATCTTGATAGTACCATCTTGTATTTCACTATAAATATGTAAATATGCATCTTCGCCACTAGCAAACTTTGATACTTCATGGTAACTGATTGGGGTTAAACCAGAAAATTCAACTAAACGAATATCGTCATTAGCACTATCAACATCATTTTTCGAATAATATAAAATATAGGTTTTATTTTTATAACTAAAAATATCTACTGGAATAAATTCAATTTCAGGAAGCCGTGTAGCATTCTGATAAAATTTATTAAACTCATAAACACAGGCCTTATCAATATCAAGTACTAAGGGGTTTTTAATGAGTGTGTATTCATCTTCATCAAGGTAATCTAGGACATCAAGTTTTTCTGGCATTGGTGGAATAACAGCATCAACGCATTGCTGTTGTGCGTATGTCATAGATGGGGACCCCATAACTAAAAATAGAATTAAAACATAGTAAGTTTTCATTATTTCTCGAAATTTTTAACGATAGGTTTGTACCATTGCATGTGAAGATGATTATCATGATCTTCATCTTTATTTCTTTGATTTATAAACGACGGATAACCATAATTTAGCAAGGCATACAACCAAATTTTTCCCCATACATATTTATTAAATAATCTAGCCAGATTAATAGTTCTCTCATGATCATAATGTTGGGCATTGTTTTTTCCCTTCCCTACTAAATCAATCGGTATTAAACCTTTATTTTCTTTGGCTAATAATCGCATATCAAAATTAATTCCATTGATATGAGATTGACTAGTAAGACTATTACCATCTGTTGTACTTGAACCATTATAATTAATGAAGATTGAAGAATTTCCACACGGGTGATGAAGTTATTAGGGGCAGTTGACATTTAAAGAGCATTTTTCATATATGCATAGGCAGCCACATCATAATATAAGCAATTGCAATCGTGCTTCTAAAGCAAATTTCTAATTTATCATACCTCGTTGCAATTGCTCTGTAATATTTTATCCTAGCAAAAGCATTTTCAACCAAATGCCTTATTGAGTATTCATGTATTCACGTATTCACTTCTTGAGAGCCTTGTATAAGGGTATGAATTATCATCATATGGAAAAAGCGGTGTAAATTCATACCGAAATGCTGTTATTTTGCATATATTTTGTTTGTTTTTAAATCGCAACCTGATTACTAAATATGCACGCACAAAATTCATACAGAAATTCAAAGGTCTCTACTTATATAAACCAATAAATAATATTTGTAAATCTTCTTTAGGTTCGAAATTAACTTGATTGAACTCAAACCGTGTGGGTGATATTTTCTTTAACTCCCCATCGAAACATAGTGATATCAACTGTTCAGGAGTGTCTTTTTCTATCACCAAATTGAAATTTTTTATGGGTCCCTTCCAATTATTACCAGTAGTTAATATATATTCAAGCGTATCCCAATCCCATCCATAGTGTTTTTCATTTTTTAGCTTTTTCCCCTCAAGAGTTTTCAAAAAACCTTTATCTATACAGAATTCGCTTCCAATTCTACTTTTATCAAATTCATTAGCTTCTAAATATCTGATTTCAGAATCGTCTATTAGGATTCCTGTTGTCAAACTCGGCTTATACTCATGGGTAATATGTATCAAAGAATTAGCTTTAAAGGTTTGCTGCCTCGTAAAATTATTTTGAATCAAGAGGCTAAACCTTAGATCGTCAATGTTAGTTTCTTTTAATATTACAGGTAAAGGAGGAAAGTCTAAACGTTGTTGTCCATTTTCGCTTAAAAAGGCCATTAATAAAGTTTTGTCCCAGCCTAAATTTAATAACTCTTGAGTAATATCTATGCTATCTGACGTTTTAACAGTAAATAAAATTTCTGAGTCTACAGGCTTTCCTTCAACAAATAATTGATAGTTTTCAATGGTTGAATTATCACTTTCACCAAAGTATTCTGGAGGCATGGGAAAAGAAATATCTACTAAAATATCCTTATCTGTTTCATTATGAAAAAGATAATCAACTCTAATTTTTTCTCTGCTTATGTAAAGGCGTTCATATTCCATCGAAATGTCATCATTTCTTTCAAAAACAATAGTACCATTTTTTTGGCCAAAACTAGTGTCATTTGCAATACCCACTAATGGAAAGTATAGCAATAAGGCAAAGCTAATCGAAATGATAAATGAAAATTTCTTTTTTAAAAAATAGGCAAGTTTAATTCTCATTATTTTATCCTTATTATTAGAATGAGGTTAAAAGTTAATTTTAAGTAAACCTTTTATGGGTTTAAATTGCATCTGTAATAATTTGTTGGTCCCTAATAGATTTTAGTGGTATCTCATTCTTATAGGGTATCTTCTTATCTCAATTACAAACCGATTAAATTCTTTCCGATGTGATATTTTAATCTCTAAAATGCTTGCGTAATTAGTACTAACCTAAGATGTAAAATGAGAAAAAATTTTCTCGGGTTATTCTCTTATCTGTATAATTCACCACACATAAAAATAATTTATCTGTACAAATAATAAAAACGATACAAATATTAAAAGTATAGTGCTTATCAACATAACCATAATAACTGCTGTTTTAGGTAGATCACGGTTAAAACAAGTTTTAATCCCCATAATTATAGGTATTAATGAAAGAACGGCAGAGATACATAGACTGATTGTCCAAAATATCTTATATCTCATATACCTCTTAGAAAATGTAAGCTCTGCGAAATCAAAGGAAATGAGTAGCATAACAACTGCACCTAATATATATAACAGAGAAATTTTTAATTTACGCGATGGGATTATTTTAACTTGTTCTGTCATATTTCATATCCTATTTGATAGTGTTACGTGCAAAATTGATTAATGTTTAAACACAATTGATTTCAAAGCAGAGAAAATAACAATTTATACAATTGTTATTTTAATAGTGGTTCATAGGCTATATTTTAAAGTTAAAATCACAATATTTTTTTATTCAGTTAAATCATGGAATTTCTGATGGATTTTGTATAAATCAATCTTCTTGTTTGATCTACTGTTTTGCTAATTATCCAAAATTTAATTGTTCAATCACTTTTTAAACCTATTTTAGAGATAAGCATTATCCCTTAGAAACATTGAAATGGCGAATAATGCTTTTGGCATCAGAGTGATAATTAGGTTTCGATTTCTAACAGGTACAAATTAATTTTCCACGCTTTTGAACCATAACCATTAAAAAAGCCCCCACCTTGCAACTAATAGCTATAAGTTTTAGCTGCACTAGAGATATTTGCAAAATCATAACAAGTATTGATACTTTCTCTTGAATGTAGCACAAAATGCCTAATCTTAGTTTATGATAAAGTGTAAAAAATCCCAGAATAAAACATATTATCCCATTTTGTAAATACAATGTAAATGCACACTGTCACTCCTTAAAGCGATGCTAAATTTTAAAATGGGAATTGTGCAATGTTTATGTTAAGTCAGATAATTTTTTGTCATCCTCCATAAGCGTAGCAAGCAATATATCAGTGCTTATGAATCTTATCCAAACTTATTGAAAGCGATTGGAGTTTCACTTTACTTATATTTGCTATGTGTTTGGTTTATGTTTATTATGCACTTAGAATAATTACAATTAATTTTTTTAATTTAGGAAGCATAAATGATTACATTTTATCAGTTAATGTTATATGTGGATGATCAGAATAAAATCGCTGATTTTTGGGTGAAAAACTTAGATTTTTCAATTATAAAAAATGACAATCTTTCTGGGGTACCGATAATTGTTTTGAGTGATGGAAGGGAAAACGGTACTCAAATAGTCTTACATGATAAAAAGTTGATTGCAAGTTATCAACCAGAGTTGAATCTTGCAATGCCTTCTATCCTACTTTCTACACAACAAGATTTGGAATTACTTTATGAAAAATTTAAGGCCAATAAGATCATCGTTGGTGACCTAGCAACCTTACCTACTGGGCAAAAGATATTTAATTTTTCAGATCCAGAAAATAATTATATCGCAATTATTCAGGCTACCTAAATAAGGCTCATTCATTTTTTGTTTTTTTGTTTTTTGTTTTTGTTTTTTGTTTTTTGTTTTTTGTTTTTTGTTTTTTGTTTTTTGTTTTTTGTTTTTTGTTTTTTGTTTTTTACTATTTAGTCATTTACCTAGATTAAAATCAACTATTTAAATCTAGGTAAATGATTTAAAACAATTTACTGTTTGTTTAATTCACAGACTTTGAAAAATTTGATGTTACCTTAAAAATTTTTGAGTTAAATATTAGGAGTAAAATCTAGCGAAGCACTAGCTTCCTCATTTCTAAATAAATCTACTTGTTTTTTCTTAGCTAATTTATCATTTACAAAATTATTTGGGAAAATTTCTATTCCTGTATTAAATTGATTTACATTGCTATTATAAATACGAATTGCAGCACCGACATTTTCTTCTTGTTCAGCAATTTCTTTTACAACGTCCCTAAAAAGATCGACAGTTTTTAATTCAGGATAATTTTCAACTGTAACAGCAATTGACTTACTTAACTGCTGAGAAGCATCATAAGCCTCTTTGAACTTATTGACGTCAAGAGTTTCCACCGCTGAATCAAGATTTTTATGAGCAGTTCGCATTGCCGTAACAGCTTCTAAAACTTGACCTTCAAAAGCTTTGTGTTCCTGAGCCAAACGTTCAATTTCAGGTAATATTTTCATTTTTTGGCGCTCTTGAGCAACAACATCTGCCCATGCTTGCTTAACGGAGTTATGGCGAGCAATAATTCCATTATTAATGCTAATAACTATAAAAATGGTTGCAATAACACCGCCAATAAAACAAAGAGTAAAAAACATAATGATTCCTTATTAATAAATTTTGATAGAATAAAATATGACAACATAGAATAAAAATGCTTAAATTCCTTAGCAAAAAAGATCCAAATCTGTGGTATGAAACTAGTCAGAATAGCGCTGAATATTTTCAAACAATTCAATAAATTCATTTAATCGAGTAAATGAACCACAGTTTTCTAATGATTCAATAAAGAGTCTAGGATTTTCAAGTGATTCAGTATTTTTTTTCCCAAATACAATATTGTTTAAAAATCCAAAGCAAACTTCACTCTCAGAATTAATTTCAATATTAAAAACACCAAAATCCTTTGCCATATTGACGATTTTCTCAACTAATGCCGGTTTTAAAAACTTTGACATTTTAAACTCTTCATTAGCGCCCAATTCATACATGTTATTAAACTCGATGGAAGCAGGTTTATAATTAATTTTTGGATAGGCTAGCTTGCCATTAAATTTTAGATGAAGGCAATCAAAGTTATCTAATTTGAATATGATCCCATAACGAAAGTAGCTATGGTATACATATTCTTCGACTGTTTTATAGCCTCCTTTGCCATCAGAAACCCTTTTAGTCACTTTTTCTTTATCTACATATTTAAATTCATACACATTAAACGGGACTTTTGCTGTCTCGGTAGAAGCGTGTTCAATAGTAATTTCTCTTGAATGATTACCTCTATCAAATTCAGCAAAACTGCTTAATCGCTGTGAAACAAATCTTTCCCTATCAGTCCAAGGATTAATATGATTGGCAAAGAAAAGGTTTAATTGAAAAAGTGTATCTGAAATAATATCTATAGTTTTAGATCGTTGATAAATTAAATATATGTTGTAGCCTATCATCATGCCACAAGCAAATTTAGCCAATAAAATTATCTTAGCTAGCCAGTCTAATTCAATTACAACATAATTAGTCAAGAGAAATAATATCCCAAGGACCAATAAAAACACCCCAGATAGTTTCCAATTTTCTGAATTATCAAACTTAAATGGCCCAGAAAATCCTTCGGCCAATCTTGCTACATCAAGCACATCTTCACGGCTTTTGCATTCTTGACTTAATGAATGCATTTCATCTATTAATTTTTTAAGTTGTACGTTATGAAGTTTCATTTTAATTATCTTTTAAAACAAACTCGTAGAAAACAATAGTTCTAAGAGTCCTGATTGTTTGTTTTTTTATTTCTTTACTAAAAGCTAACTCTCTTTTGCTAGGGCAAATCCAAGGGAGGGATTTAATAAACTAGAAATAACTTATAAAGCTCTATTATCTCTAATATAAAAACTAATTGGAACATAATAATACACTTAAATGAAAAAATTCTTTTAAGTGTGAGTTTTCATTGCATTATATTTCTGAAGATTTCCAAAAAATGAATGTTATTGTCTTGCAGAGTAAAGTCAAAAATCTGTAGTGTTAATGGTTAATTTGAATACATTTGATTTAAATTCACTAACATGTTAGTATATATTCATTGTTTTTGGATTTTATATAGTCCATCAGCAATCAATATAACTATTAATTCACCTTGTCATAGTCTATAAATCAATATTTATTGTCCAAAGGAAGAATATTATGGTATCTCTATTAAATCCGGCATTATTTAAAGACCAAGCACTTATTAATGGAATTTGGTGCGATGCTCAGTCTCAATTGCGCACGAAAGTAATAAACCCAGCAACCTTAGAATTCATTGGCTCTATTCCCAATATGACTGATGTCGAAACTAAATTCGCCATTGAATCCTCAAAAAATGCTTTTTCAGTATGGAAGAAATACACAGCAAAAGAGCGTAGTACACTACTCAAAAAATGGTATGATTTAATCTTAATTAATCTAAATGATCTTGCAAAACTAATAACTATTGAACAAGGTAAGCCATTAGTAGAGGCGAGAGGTGAAGTTCTTTATGGTGCAAGTTTCATTGAGTGGTTTTCAGAACAAGCACGTCGAATTGAAGGTGAGACGATTGCATCACCTTCTAATGATAGGCGTTTATTGACAATACGTCAGCCTATTGGAGTTTGCGCAGCCATTACTCCTTGGAACTTTCCTGCAGCGATGATCACCCGCAAAGTAGCTCCCGCGCTTGCGGCAGGATGTACCATGATTTTAAAGCCGGCCTCCCAGACGCCTTTTAGCGCTCTTGCATTAGCTGAACTTGCACTTCAGGCAGGAATACCTCCTGGTGTCTTTAATGTAATTACTGGTGATCCATCCCCGATTGCACATGAATTGACCCATAATTCTACTGTCAGAAAACTCACTTTCACGGGATCAACACCAATAGGATCTCTACTAATGGCCCATGGCGCTTCACATATACAAAAAAGTTCTATGGAACTTGGAGGCAACGCCCCTTTCATCGTTTTTGAGGACGCTGATATAGATGCAGCAGTAGAGGGTGCGATTATCTCCAAATTCAGAAATAATGGTCAAACATGTGTTTGTAGTAACCGCTTTTATATTCATACATTAGTATATGACGAATTTATTCAAAAACTGAAAGCTAAGGTAGAAGCCCTAAAAATAGGAAATGGATTGAATGATTGCACAAGTATTGGTCCATTTATTGATGAAAACGCATTCATCAAGAATAAAGAATTTATTACAGATGCAGTGTCTAAAGGGGCTGAGTTGATCTGTGGTGGAGAGCGGATTTACCCTGATGGATTAAATGGCTTTTTTATGTCCCCTGCTATACTGATCAATGTTGATAATACAATGCGAGTTTCTTGCGAGGAAATATTTGGCCCTATTGCGCCTATTATGCAATTTAGTGATGAAAAAGAAGTAATACTAAAGGCAAATGATACTGAGTTTGGGCTAGCTAGCTATTTTTATACTCAATCTCTTGCAAGAACTTGGCGAGTTAGTGAAGCATTAGAATATGGAATGGTAGGTATTAACACAGGGTTAATTTCAACCACTGAAGCCCCTTTTGGGGGAATCAAACAATCAGGTCTAGGTCGTGAGGGTTCAAAACATGGAATTGATGAATACTTAGAAATTAAATACTTATGTATGGGTATTTCTAGCTAAGTGCTTATATATTTGTCGCATTATTGATAAATAGCCTTATAATAGCAAAAGACACTGACTTTGATTCTTTTACAGTTTTACTTTAAAAGCATGTGATCAATTGCTATTTTTAGTTCTTCTATACCGCTAAATGAACTTTACTTATTCATTTGATTTCAGGATTGTCTTTTACAATCACTTGCACGGCACTATAAGATAAGGTGAGGTGAATTAATATTGTACTCAGATTTTCATAAAACTTAGCTATGGCTTCCCTTATGTTTTCTTATTCTGTTCTTTGAAGTGGGATAACAATTTCACTAAAGTTTATTTGTCTATATC
The DNA here is from genome assembly GCF_042432445.1 of Thorsellia kenyensis. Taxonomy (NCBI): domain Bacteria; kingdom Pseudomonadati; phylum Pseudomonadota; class Gammaproteobacteria; order Enterobacterales; family Thorselliaceae; genus Thorsellia; species Thorsellia kenyensis. The sequence goes on from NZ_JBHLXE010000089.1 coordinate 9,473, forward strand.
CTGATGTGGCGTCAAGTTGCAGGTACAGTTATTTTTCCGATGCTTATTCAGTGAGTGTTAAGCAATGTCAAAACCTTAATCTTGATTTTCTCCAAAAACACTTTATTAATTAAACCAAATCTAAGCACGTAAACGGATAGTTTTGCATTTTACTGTGTCTTTCTCAAATCATGCATGTATTTAAGCATCGTGCCTTCCCTTGTTCAACTTAAAAAATTTTAGTGCAGAAAATGTTTACAAAGTCATTGCTGATAAGAGAACCTGAGAGTTCATTTTGGGGTATAGTGCTTACTTTCCATTTGCAAATGATTAAGTAATCCAGCTAATAATTTAAGGTATCGTGTTGCAGTGAGCTCATGAACATCCCACATCTGTAATCAACACATCAGCTAGCCGGAACTTGGCAATAAAACCGTCGCTTATTTCGCAACCTCGCGCAAGTTTATAACTCTAAATTTTTATAAGTAAAACAATCTGATAAAATTACTTAATATTATCAACTTATAACACTAAACGATAGACAGTATTTGTATTGCCACACATTGTTGGTCTCGATTGGAAAAAAATTAGGATTGTTCTTTCTAATGGCTCAATTGATTTCCCTTCTATATGAAGATAAATAATAGGGTTTCTGTCATCCTTAAAAAATAATCATCTGTCCCTTTTGAAGGATTATTTTATTCTAAATAAATAGGTACACCGTCTGAATCTTTGCAATAAAATTTGAAAGTTAGATCTTTTGGCAAGTACTTATTTTCTTCCACAACTAATCTATAGGGTGTCCACCCAATAAATGATCCTAGTTCAATATATTCATCAATAGGTTCATCAATAGGTTCATTAATTAAAAAATGATCTAGATTAATATGTTGGTAGCGATATTCAGGGTTAAAGGTAATGGAAGTTGCACAGGTTACTCCCCAAAAAACTTGGCTTCCACTCAATAAAAATAAGATCGTAAAAATTAGCTTAAAATAAAATTGTCTTGAAATCTTTATTCTTCAATACTCCGTAATTTATAATTTTAGTAATTGATTTAGCATTTGGCATTTGGCATTTGGCATTTGGCATTTGGCTAATCATCATATAACTTTTTTGTTTGAAATGTTTTTATTCACGATATTTTGTTCTACTGTTCTTATCCTGTTAATAGTTTTCAAAAACTACACCTTTGGTTCACCTTTGTGATTTATATCACGCTTTTTGACTTTCATCGTTTAAATGTGATTTTGTTTGTTTATTTGTAATGCATAGAAGTCATTTTAGTCTTTAAAAGTAAGCAATTTGAACATTACCTCGCAATTTAAATTTCATTAATAATAATAAAGAAATTAGTCTATTTGCGGATTGGACACCATAATTTATAAATAAATAACTGAAATTTAATACTTTAATTTTAAGTTGTTTTTTATGATCAAGTTAACAAAATTGCAATGTCAAATTGACAAAGTTTTTTTCTGGGCGATACTATTAATTACTAATATGTTAGTTAAGTGCCTAAAATGATAAATACAATTTAGAGGGAAAGGCTTATGAACGATAACGTAAAACAAAACCAACGCAAGGTTGCCTTGGCAACTTTAATTGGTACAACTGTTGAATGGTATGATTTTTTTATTTATGCCAGTGCGGCAGCTCTAGTTTTCAAACAGCTCTATTTTGTTCCTGCAGGCAGTAGCCTTGGAACTATAATTACTTTTGCATCAGTTGGTGTTAGCTTTCTTTTCAGGCCTTTGGGTGCATTCCTAGCGGGTCACTTTGGAGATAGAATCGGTAGAAGAGCAGTTTTGGTTGCTACGCTTATCCTCATGGGCGGTTCTACTTTTTTAATTGGTGTACTGCCCACCTATGAAAGCATCGGTTTAGCGGCGCCAATTCTGCTAATCCTCTTAAGAATTCTACAGGGTATATCAGCCGGAGGTGAATGGGGAGGAGCTGTTCTTATGGCAGTTGAGCATGCCCCTAAGGGAAAAAGAGGTTTATTCGGTTCTTTTCCTCAAACCGGTGTACCGCTGGGATTACTTTTAGCATCAGGCATGTTAGCTCTAATGAGTGGTGTTATTGCTCCAGGAGAAGCCTTTGTTGAATGGGGATGGCGTATTCCTTTCTTATTTAGTGTTGTATTACTTCTACTAGGCCATTGGATCAGAAAAACAGTTGAAGAAAGTCCGGTTTTTGAAGAAATTAAAGAAAGAAAAGTCAGTGTGCAAAAACCTGTGGTGAAATTATTCAAAAATCATTTCTTGCTTGTGATCATTGCAGCACTTGTTTTTTCTGGTAATGGCGCATTAGGCTATATGACAACTGGTGGATTTATCCAAAATTATACTACCGATCCTGACGGTTTATTGAAAATGGAAAGAACGCCTGTACTTCTTGCTGTTACTGCGGCCGCAGCATCATGGCTTTTATTCACTTTTTTAGCTGGATTTTTTTCTGATAAAATTGGTCGTAGAAATATCTATATTATAGGTTGGATTGTTCAATATGTAGGGGTAATTGCCCTGTTTCCCCTAGTAAACATGGGGACTTGGCACAGTGTTTGGTTAGCGCTGACATTATTGTCTGTGGGTATTGGACTTACTTACGGCGCTCAATCGGCATTTTACTCAGAGCTTTTCCCTGCGTCTATAAGATTTTCAGGTGTGTCAATTTCTTATGCTATAGGAGCTATTCTAGGAGGAGCTTTTTCCCCGCTTATTTCTGCAGCGCTTATTGAGAAAACTGGCAGTACCGAGTCTGTCGTTTACTACCTTGGGTTTATGACCACGGTAGGACTCTTTGCTACCCTCCTTCTCAAAGATCGTTCTAATATTCCTTTAGGACCACAATATGAAGACTTACAAAACGAATCTCCTATTTATGGATTTAAACGTAAACATTCTAAAGAGAAAGAAGATATCAGTGTAGCTGTAGATTGATTTTTGCGAATAACCTCTTAAAATACCGCTAAACTTTATTGATTAGCGGTATTTTTTTATTTAGGTTAAGATGATTCCATCGCGTGAATTTCTTCGTATTATTGGGGGCTTTTTGAAACAGATACCATCTCATATCCCAAATTTAAATTTGGTTCAAACTTATGATAAATTTTATCAAAGCACACATATTCAATATGAATCGCTTAGCAATCTGGCATCTTATTTTGGTCGAGTAATGCATTTACATCGTCACGACCAATTTTATCAACTGCATTTTATTCATCATGGAACGGTGCATCTCCAACTTGGCTTTACTGAATATATCGCAAATGCTCCCTTAATTTTTTTCACCCCACCACCAACACCTCATAGTTTTGTAACAGAGCCCAATGCCTCAGGACAAGTATTAACTATCCACCAAAGTGTAATGCAAAATCTTTTTGATTCTATGAGTCAACATAACATTGAATTTTCTTATGCACCTACTTGCATCACCTTGCATGATTTGCCCGTTGAATTAAAACCCATCTATAAAATGCTCGAAGTAGCATTTAATGGACTAGAACTAGAACATCAATTAGATAATCACTTAGGCAACAATCCAGCTTTATTAAGCTGGTCTGAACTCATTTTCATTAATCTCTTTCGCCTTATGGGTAATGAGCAGTCCTCTGAGTCATCTTCAGATCTACAAACAGAGCTTTTCAGAAAATATTTGGCACTTGTTGAAGAAACTTACCACCAACACAAAACCATGGATTACTATGCCAAATCCTTAAATACCACTACGGGACATTTGAATAAATTATGTAGGATGATTTCAAGTTCTTCTTCTAAACAAATTATTCACGATAGGATTATTTTGGAAGCGAAATATTTACTCAGTTATACCAATCAAACCATCCAAAAAATAGCCTTTGAACTTGGTTTTCAAGACCCAGCTTATTTTACACGCTTTTTTACACAAAATACCCAATTAACTCCTAAAGCCTATAGAGCTTCAGCCAACTTTGCAGCTGACACTTCTCTTAAAAAGTAATAAAGCAACTAGACTAATACTCCCCATGACAAACATAAATATGCCCATTGGCCAGGGATTTGTAGTGGTCAATAGACTTACTAAAAAACTCATTCCTCCACCTAGGCCAAACTGAATTGAAATGGCTAAACCTGAAGCTGTACCTGCGTTTTTCTCGTACATCCCTAACAATAAAGCAATGCAATTAGCATTCAAACTTCCAGTCATAGCAACGAAAAAGAATAAACTGGCCATGATCCCAACAGGAACAATCCAAATCAGTGTAAAAAATAGTAATCCTAGCGCGGAGATAAATAAAATCAATGTGCAGAGAGTAACCATTTTCAAAGGACCTAATCGGGTCACTATGGAGGCATTAATAAAAGTCATTATTAATATCCCTGTTATATTTGAGGCAAATAAATAGGCATATTGTTGTTCGGTGAAATTAAAAAATTTAATAAATATAAAAGGGGAAAGCGTAATATAAACAAACATTCCAGCAAAGGCGCTTGACATACACACAATAAGTGTCATCGCTTTTGAATCTTTTAATACACTGTAATACCCTGCTATTACATGGGTTAAACTAATAAGACGAGAGGACTTTACATGGGTTTCAGGAATTTTTAGCACAAATGAGAGCAACGTAACGCCTGCAAATATAAATAAAAACATAAAAATAGATTGCCAATCAAACCATTTTAGTAAAAAGCTTCCAAATAATGGGGCTATTATTGTGGCAACCATTGTGACAATGTTCATCCATGACAATATTTTTGCCGCTTCATTTAAAGGATATAAATCTCTTACAATAGCCCTTGCAAGTACCGATGCACTGGCACCTCCCAAGGCTTGTAATAACCTGAAAGCTAATAATGCCTCTATACTTTTTATGAATAGGATCCCTATGGTTGCCATTAAGTAAAATAAAATACCAATAATTAATAGTTTTTTTCTACCGTATCTATCAGAAAGTGGACCATAAACAAGCATTCCAAAGCTAAATCCCACTAAAAATATCGTTACGGTCTGCTTAACTTGTGATGCGCCAACATTAAGATCACTTGCAATTGATGGTAATGCTGAGAGGTACATATCAATAGACAAGGGACCAAATGCCACTAGGCACGCCAAAATAATAATAATCACTTTAGATGCCTTCATTTTAGACGTATTCAAATTTTCCATTTTTCCTCCAGTAAAAAAAAAGGCCCCCCTAAACGAGTTGCCTTCAAATTTTAAGCTGCAGAGTCTATATTAAGATCAATAGCTATAACTGAACTCACAATAATGCCATTAACATTTTTTTGAACATAACTACTTCTTCTGGTTTATATCGGGCTAGTACTTCTTCTTGATGCCTTTCTGCAATATCCAAGAGATCTATTGCCTGAGCTTCGCCTTTTTCGGTTAATTGCAACTCATCTTCCGCTGCGATAAGAAGCCCCTTTCTTACCAGAATTTCGACCGCTTGTTCAATTTCACGCATAGGAATAGCAGCCTCTTTAGTCATTTTACTTTTACAGGTCGCAAGCCCAGCATAAATAACTAAAAGAATTCTTGCTTCACTATTTCTTAAGCCTGATGCCAGTTGTTTTGGATAGTAATCATTCTGATAATTCTGTACTGCTTGAGTTAATAAGTAGTGAATATTCCCCGCAAGCTTTTGATTTACTTCTTTAGACTCTGAATTTTTCTCATTTGCAGTTTCAATCTTATTTCTTACATTAGGATGAGGGAATACTGAAGCATACGCTCCTTGATGGTATAATAAAGGCACTCGACCAAAATCATTAAAGTTTAACACTTTACCTACCAGGATTAGATGGTCGCCTCCCTCAAGAATTTCGTGCAACTCGCATTCAAATTGCGCTGATACGTCTGAGATTAATAAAGATTTTCCGATCCCCTCTTTATAATCTATGCTAGCAAATCTATCTTCTTTAGAGCGCGCAAAGGTGTTGGAAATATCAATTTGATCCGCCGAAAGTATATTAATAGCAAAATGGCCAGCGCGTTTAAATACGTCTAAGCTACCCGCGCGTTTATCAATACACCAAAGCACTAAAGGGGGTTCAAGGGATACCGAGGTAAAGCTATTGACCGTCATGCCGACTTTATTTCCATCTTCATCCTGTGCCGTGACCACCACCACACCAGTAGCAAAATTGCCTAAAGCTCTTCTAAAAGATTTACTGTCAAATATTGTTGTCATATGATCTCCTGATTATACCATTGTAGGATCGGGTTCAAGCCCCATTAATTCTCTACCTAATATTTGTGCGCAGACATCATAATCTGTATAAGCATGAGCACCTGTGATATGCATATCTCTAAATAGCCTTTGCATTTCCATTCCTTCCATCCAAATTGTTGCGCCTGAGGCATTAACCAATCTATTTACGGCTTCAATACACATCTGCACACAATAAGCTTGATTAGTTCTCCACCCGGCAAGCGTACTTCTGGTAGGGTATATTTTGCTTTCAGCATGAACTTTAATATCATTCAGTGTTTTTTCTAGAAAAGCTCTGGCTGCACCTACTTGATGGGTTGATTCTGCCAAACGCATCAATGCAGGTGTCGCCGTTCCAACACTTGCACCTGTATATGCCCTTATCCTATTTTGATTTTTTTCTTTAAATGCCTCTAAAGTTCTTTCTGCTATACCTAGCCCTATTGCGGCAAATCCACATGCAAAATAAGGTCTATAAGGTGCATAAAATATTTTACTGTCTGGATAGAGTCCAAATCCTGCAGATCTTCCCTCCATCATATCCTTAGCTGCTTGTATGCGATACTCTGGTACGAATGCTTCTTTGATACTTATGGTTTTTGAGCCACTTCCTTTCATAGCATGAGCATACCAATTATCAACTATGGTATAATCTTTTTTAGGTAATACAGCAAAAGAGTAGATTTTTTCTCCTTGCTCATTAAAACGGTTACACCCTACTATTGCCCAATCAGCATGATCAACCCCACTGCTCCAACCCATCTCTCCAGAAATAATGATTCCACCTTCAACTTCTTTTATCGTACTAAATGGTGCAATTGAACTACTGGCCAGCGAATCTGGATTACTCTTCCACACTTCATCTTGTAATTGTTTTGGAAACATAGCTAATTGATGGTTATGAGTACATAATAAGCTAAAGGCCCAAGCCGAACTTGCACATGCAGTAGCAACAAGGCTGATACAGTCAGAAAATTCAGTAATAGGGATCTCATGTCCTCCATACGGTTTTGGTAAAAAAGCCTTATGTAAACCAGTACTTTTTAGTAGCTTGATATTTTCATCTAGGACTTTTCGTTCCTTTTCACAAGCTTCTGCATTTTTAGCGAGTTCTGGTAATATTTTTTCTAAAGCACGATAAATAGAACTTCTCTCTGTCATTGTTAGATCCTCATTTGAGTAAATTAAACCTCTTTATTTCACTAACATCCTAGCAATAGTAAACTAAATAAAAAATGCATTTTCCATCGTTAAAATTGTACTTTTCATTCTTTTAAGAAAAAGTGTAATCTGTGTCACATTTATCGCCTTAATGAGAATGAATAAGTAAATGTTCCTTTCACTTTATTAAATATGAGAGAGCCCATTTGTAGTTGACTAGAAATTTTTAAAAATGAGCAATAATTAAGGGTTAAGTCTTAAAGGTTAATTTTTTTGACTAGATGCGCTTATCTCGTAGAGTGATGAGGTATCTTTGGTAGGGATGAGTGCTGGTTTAGAGTATTGGTTTAGAGTATTGGTTTAGTATGTTGATTTATAAAAACATGTACTTACGTTTAAATTAGAAATCTAACACATGAATTTTAAAAATATTAAATTAACTTAATTTTTTCTAGAAGAGATCGATTTAACTATATAATTCACTGCATAAATGGTATATTTTACAGTGAATTTTTTACTTCATCACATTTACTGATCTTAAAATTAGGGTTTAGCAAGATAAGGGCTAAATATCTATGCAGCTGAAAATTTCTGTTCAACAGTTCAATAAATCAAATATAAATAAAACAAAAAATTATTGATAGTTCACATATTATCCACTCATGCTTCATTTTTTATAATAAAAGCGTTTCATTCTAAACTTAACAGTGTGTTGAGTTCATAGCGCTTTCTATAGGTAATGGCTTTTTTTTAAAAAAAACGCTTATAGCAGCACAACTACTTATCTGCACATCATAATCATTTTGAAATATTTGAACATTTGTTAAGAGCGAAATAAACCAAAACAAAATAAATTTGTTTTGAACTTTTTCTAACTAATAGAAAGTTCTCTTGAGGATTTTTAGAGTGTTGAGCCAGTATTTTAGTCAAATAAGCTAGGCATGGCATGCCATCTTTTCTATTAGCTTTTATAAGTTAATGAAAAAAGAGTCATGCCTATAACTCAATATCAATCAGTCTAAATGTATCTTATTCCCTTTAGAGTTTCCTTAATTGTTATTACTTCAACAATTTTTGTATCCCTTAATAAATTGACGTCTGTATTGTCGAGGGTTTAATATCGCTTTTAAACTGGCCTAAGAGCGATTTTGCCGATTTAACTAGCAAGCTAGTATCGACACCTACAGCTACAAAATTAAATCCAGCATCAATATAAGTTTTCGCCATTTTGGGATCTGCATATAAAATACCCAATGCTTTACCCTTAGATTTTGTAACTCTGGCAATATGCAAAATGGCTTCTTGTACTTCAGGATGCTGTGGATTACCACGATGACCTAATGCTGCACTTAGATCAGCAGGTCCAATAAATATGCCATCAACGCCAGCTACACTGGCTATTTCATCTATATTATTTAGCCCTTCAACATTTTCTACTTGGGCTAACAAACACATTTGTTCATTAGCTAAATTAAGATATTCATCGATTTGGCTCCATAAAGAAGCTCTAGCCAAAGCACTACCTACCCCTCTTATTCCATCAGGAGGGTAATGCATCGAACTGACAAGTAATTTTGCTTGTTCAGCCGTTTCGACCATAGGAACCAATAAGCTTTGAACACCTATATCTAGATATTGTTTTATTAAAGCACTGTCGCCCAAAGGGGGTCTGACCACAGGAAATGAATACCCTTTATGTTGGTAAGGTGCAATAGATTGTAATTGTTGAAGAATTGTACTGATTGAATTCGGTGCATGTTCTCCATCAATTAGAAGCCAGTCATATCCAATTGTAGCTAATAGTTCACTACTATAACTATTTGCCAACCCAAGCCAAAGTCCTATCAAAGTTTTATCTTGGTGTAGAGCCATTTTAAACTGATTGATTGGAATTGAGTGCATACACTCTCCTATTATTCAAAAAAACAAGCAATTGAACCCAATGCGCCATAATCAACATGGAATGTATCCCCCTTTCTCGCAGCAACAGGACGGGTGAATGATCCCCCTAAAATGATTTGTCCTGCTTCTAGTGTCACTCCGTAAGGATGAAGTTTATTAGCTAGCCACGCCACGCCTTTTGCAGGATGATTTAAAACCGCTGCAGAAACTCCAGATTCTTCAACAACGCCATTTCTATATAAAATAGCACTGATACGAGTGATATCTAGTTCATTAGGTCTAATTGGCCTTCCCCCCATGACAACGCCTGCATTTGCAGCATTATCAGAAATCGTGTCAAACACTTTTCTTGTCACTTGCGTTTGAGGATCAATTTGCATAATTCTTGCGTCAATGATTTCAAGTGCAGGGATAACCCATTCAGTTGCTTCAAGTACATCGAACACAGTACAATTAGGCCCCCTAAGTGGTTTACCCAAAATAAACGCTAACTCTACTTCTACTCTTGGCACAATAAAACGAGATATAGGAATTGAGGTCCCTTCCTCAAAAAACATATCATCTAAAAGTGCGCCATAATCCGGCTCAGTGATATTAGAAGAAACCTGCATCGCTCTGGAAGTTAATCCAATCTTGTGTCCTTTAAGCGTCCTTCCCTCCGTAATTTTCATTTCGACCCATGCTTTTTGTATCGCATAGGCATCCTCAATAGTTATTTCAGGATATTGCAATGAAAATTGTTTGAGCTGTGTATTGTTCTTCTCAGCTTCGTTTAATTGTCTTGCCAAAATATCGATGGTTTGTTTATCTAACATGATTTATTAACCTTTATTGTTCAAAAATGCATGAATGTTGTTTTTTTTGTAATTAAGAACCGGATGCAACTCTTGCATTTCAAATGAAATAGCCAGCAATCGTTTTTCTTGCAAAGGGGCAAAAAAATTTTCAATGAGGGAAAAAAGTTCATCAGCCACCTTCACCCTAACTGATTCTTCACGGCCACTTCCAATTTTTAATAAGAAATGAACAAATGCATAATCATGTTTTGCATCCGCGATACGATAATCAGTGGCCGCATAAGCACGGCTCCTTATACCCGCTAATGGAAAAACACCGCTTTTTCCTAAACATTCGTGCACTTGAGTAAACAGTGCATTAAACTCAATTTCATCTTTTAAATTTTCTGAATACTCAACAATAAAATGTGGCATATTAATGTCCTTTACTTAGCATAGTTTTGTTTAATTGAAAGGGAAGATGGCATTAATTTGTCCGGTGCCTGAACTTGGGAACAAGTCAGTAATAATTTCAGCCTTGCCTGTGTACTTATCCCATCCCATGACACCTAATAACATGGCTGTATCATGCATTAACCCTTCACCAAAACAGTACTCTGAATATTCTGGTAACATTTTAACAAAATCGGCCCATAGACCCTGTTTCCACATATCCACTACGCGTAAATCAACTTGCCTATCAAATTCTCGCGTATAACTGTCCATACCCGTTTCAGCTTTAGTATCCCAAATAAAACGATGAGATAAAGAACCACTAGCCAATACAGCAACTGTCCCCTCATACTCTTTAACAGCTTCTACAAGCGCCTCGCCTAGTTTACGGCTATTTTCTAAATCATGTGATGTACAAAACGCTGAAATTGAGAGAACTTTAAATTGTTTATCTTCATTCATATAACGCATAGGCACCAAAGTCCCATATTCAAGCTCCAAACTATCAATTTCATGTGACATAGCTCGCACACCTTTATTTTGTGCTTTCTTAGCAATTAAGTGACCCAATGCAGGATTGCCTTGATACTGATAAGTCATATCTTTAATGAAATGGGGCAATTCATTACTCGTATAAATTCCCTCATAATGTGGATTACAATTGATATGATATCCGCTGTTCACGAGCCAATGGGTATCAAACACGATGATCGTATCCACGCCCATTTCACGACAACGACGACTGATTTCTTTGTGTCCATCAATCGCTGATTGTCTACAACCATGATTCTTACCTGGCAACTCAGATAAATACATTGATGGTACATGCGTAATTTTTGCAGCAAGTGCTATTTTTCCCATTAGGATTCTCCTAGCTTAAAATACATGAATTCATAGAGTAATTCATTCCTTAAACACCCCATCTTGGAATGGAATGCTGTCCCATTGAAATACAAATATTTTTTACTTCTGTAAAGACTTCCAAACTATAATCTCCACCTTCACGGCCAGTCCCTGATTGCTTAACTCCACCAAAAGGTTGTCTTAAGTCCCTAACATTTTGAGAATTAATGAAAACCATACCGGCTTCAATTTGAGCCGCAACTCGGTGGGCTCGAGTTAAATCAGAAGTCCATAAATATGAAGCGAGTCCATATTCAACATCATTTGCTAATCGAACCGCCTCAGCTTCGTCTTTGAACTTAATTAAGCAAACAACTGGACCAAAAATTTCTTCTTGCGCGATTCGCATGTTGTTATTGACATCAGCGAAAACCGTTGGCTGTATAAAGTTCCCTTTACTCAAATGTTCAGGTAAATTTTCTGGACGCTCTAATCCACCGGCTAATAAATTTGCTCCTTCTTCTATCCCTATTTTTATATAACCCGTGACTTTATCATAATGAGCTTTGGTGATCATCGCTCCAACTTGTGTATCCATTTGGGTAGGATCGCCAACCCTGATTTTTTTGGCTCGCGCAGCAAACTGCTCAACAAATTCATCATAAATACTTTCTTGAATGAATATACGAGAGCCCGCGGTACAGCGCTCTCCATTAAGAGAGAATATTGTGAATAGAGATGCATCTAATGCCCTTTGCCAATCAGCATCATCAAAAATTAATACAGGCGACTTTCCACCCAATTCCATTGAATATTTTTTTATGCCAGCATTCGCCATTATCTTTTGACCCGTAACGGTTCCACCAGTAAAAGAGACTGCTCTCACATCCGGATGCCTTACAAGCGCATCTCCAGCAGTATGACCATATCCCTGAATAACGTTAAACACACCGTCAGGGACACCCGCTTCATGAGCAATTCTACCTAGTTCGTTTGCCGTCAAAGGCGAATATTCAGACATTTTGAGCACTGCTGTATTACCTAACGCTAAACAGGGAGCAGTCTTCCATGTTGATGTCATAAAAGGGACGTTCCATGGAGAAACTAAAGCACACACACCAACCGGTTGATGAAGTGTGTAGTTGAGCATTTGATCATCCACAGGATAAGTATGACCATTAACTCGAGTACAAACTTCTGCAAAAAACTCAAAATTATGGGATGCTCTTGGAATCAATACATTACGAGTTTGGTGAATAGGTAACCCAGTATCAAGCGTCTCTAATTCAGCAATTCTATCTACATTTTTATCAATTAATTCACCAAAGCGTCGCATAATTTTTGCTCGCTCTTTAGCGGGGGTATTAGCCCATTTAGGAAAGGCCTCTTTTGCAGCCTTAACTGCTAAATCAACTTCTTTCTCACTTGCGCTAGCCACTTCCCCAATTTTTTCCATTGTAGCGGGATTTATATTATCAAAAGTTTCTTCACTTGCTACTTGTTGGCCATTAATCCAATGTTTAATCATAGTTTGCTCCTAATAAGTATGCCTTGAGTAATTTATCGAGTTATTTATTACGATGCTCAAAATATTCATGTTCGCTTAACATATAGTTTCTTAACTTGCCAATATGTTCAATTTCAATAATGATCTCGTCACCTGCCACAACATCAGAAGTACCTTTAGGGCAGCCTGTCGCAATCATATCGCCCTCTTGGAGAGTCATAAATCCAGAAAGATACTCAATTAAGTAAGGAACATCAAAAATCATATCTTTGGTATTACCAGATTGACGTAATTCTCCATTAACCCATGTTTTCATTGATAAATTCATTGGATCTTGTACATCTTGAGTATCTACAATAAAGGGGCCTACTGCTGTCATTGAGTCTCTATTTTTAACGCGCAAATTAGGTCTGTAATAATTTTCTAAATAATCACGAATGGCGTAATCATTACATAAAGTAAAACCTCTCACATATTCCCACGCGTTTTCCTTAGAAACGTTCTTAGCAGTTTTGCCTATTACTACAGCCAATTCACATTCATAATGCATATAATGTATGTTATCAGGGCGCCATGAGTGACCATTATGACCAATATAACTCCCTTTTGATTTAATAAAAACCAGGGGTTCTGTGGGTGCTGCAAAGGCAAGCTCTGTTGCATGATCTGCAAAATTTAATCCTAGCGCAAACATATTACCTTCACTAGGAGAAAGCCATTGCACCTCTTTTTCTTTTAAAATCGAACCATCTGGCATATTTACAGATAAATCCTCATTTACAGTCACTGCATATATTTGATTGTTGAATTTAATTCTTGCATGTTTCATTCTATGGAATCCTTTATTAGATAACTTTTGTTGTTAAATTACCGACTTTTTCTATACTCACAGTAACTTCATCGCCTTGTTCAACATCGAAACGTCCCGCAGGAGTTCCTGTTAATAAAACATCACCTTCATATAAAGTCATATACTCCGTAATTTCCGCTATCAATAAAGCAATATCTCTTACCCATTCATTTGTATTTGCTTCTTGCTTGATTTCACCATTAAGAGAGACCGTTATGCTTAAACCATTAAGATTACTAATGTGCTCTAAAGGCACCACTTTTGTATCAAATGCCATAAATCCATCTCGGCACTTTGCTTTAATTGCAGGTCGATAAAAACTCTCCTCGGGTAGACTGAACTCATTACCAACACAAACCCCTTTTACATATGTTAAAGCGTCACCGATACTAACTCGACTCGCAGTTTTTCCTATAACAACTGCCAGAGTAGCACCAGGTTGTAATCTACAATCTTTGGGTTTTTCAACGTGGTTGGTAAAATTGTAGGTATTTGGAGTCTTAATGAATAAAACCGGTTTTTTTGGCAGATGAATATATGGTTTTTGTGTAAAGCTATGAGCGTGTTCAGCGAGTACCTTTTGGTAATTTAAGGCAACACCAAAAACTGTTTTACCGTTGAGTTCTAAAGTGGGCATGGTATCCTCCATAATAATGGGTTGTTGGGTAATTGGGGAATCGAAACATCAGCAAAAGAATTGCTAAAAGTCTTGAAATGGCTTAACAGCGGAATAAATTGCCACTTGATTACTCTAACTCATTTGCACTTATACGACTCTTATATATTAATATTACTAATATATGAGTGATTATGTCAATCCCAAAATGATTGAAACTGTCGTACCTATCACAGATTTATTATTCCTTATGGCCAATATCACTATAAATAATGTAATTAGCCATCGATAAAATTTAATTCTAAATATGTCAATCTTAGAATTAGAAACTCACTATGTACTTGTATACTGATTTTGGACACTCATTAAGAGGTGATAAAATAAGTATCATTAAATAATGAGGGTAAAATTGTGACCAATAAGACAAGGCGTGTTTTTAGTGCTCAATTCAAACTTGAATGTATCTAATTAGTGACTGAGCATAATCATTCGGTACAAGAAGCAGCTCAAGCAATGAATATATCTTGTGTCAATAAAGAGGCATTCTCTGCACTTTCTGAATCAAAAACTTGCCACCCTGTAATATATTTATCAAAGATATCAATGTACATATAGAGATAGAAGTACTGTCCTTTCACATTGGAATTCAAGTAAGTAATATCCCAGCAATAAACTTGATTGCTCGCTGTTGCAACAAGCTCATTGGGTTTATTTGACGCTCTAGGTTTTCTCGTACTGCTACGATGACGGAACTTGTCAAGATAGTTGTTAGTTATTTATAATTTTTACATACTAAGCTACACCGTTTGTTT
>NZ_JBHLXE010000090.1:0-67010 GCF_042432445.1 Thorsellia kenyensis
AGAACTAACAGGCATAACCAGAGAAAAAATTATCGTGGGGTATGCACTTATGTCTTGAATTCACCAAAAAATGGAAATGCGCTTGTCTAACAAATCACAGTAACTAACGGTTGTAAATAGAGTCAGTATTATATCTTCTGCTGACTGTAAATTTAAGGAGATAATCTTGAAATTTCCCACGCCGTTCCTTCATTTTTATCCTTCAATTCATACTTGAATCTATCATGTAATCTATGTACTCCTCCTTGCCAAAACTCAATAGAGTGTAAAGCGATTTCATATCCCCCCCAATTATTTGGAAAAGGAACTTTTTCTTCTGCGTAAGTTTCACACAAATGATGATAGGTTTCTAAAAGAGGCTTTTTACTTTTTAGTTGAGTTGATTGTTTCGAGCTAATAGCCGCAATCTGACTCTCTTTAGGGCGACTATAAAAATAGTCTTTTGAAATATCAATTGAGGTTTTTTTTGCAATACCTATTGCAATTACTTGTCTTTCAAGCATATACCAAGGGAACAGCACACTGACTTGGTTATTATCGTCTATACAACGGGCCTTATTACTCTCGTAATTGGTAAAAAAGGTGATGCTGTGGGCGAGTTCATCTAAGGCTTTCATTAAAACGATTCTTGAAGACGGTTGGTGTTGTTTGTTTACTGTGCTTAATACAAATGCACTTGGATCAGGAATATTAGCTAATTTTGCCTCTTCCAACCATTTGATTAATAGTGTTAAAGGATTATTTGGTAACTCTTGACGTGTTAATTGGCCCTTATCATATTCTCTACGTAAGCTGGCAAGTTGCTTATTATCCATAAATAAATCCTCTGAATTTGAATCAAATTGTGCGCGTTTATTCAAGAAAAAAGTACACGCAGATAGGTTATATTGTTTAATTTAATGAATAAATATATCTCAACATAATAATTTATTGTCCTCGATAATATAACATAGGAGAAAAATATTTTTGAACTCGATAAGTTATATAAGAGTTTTATTTTATTATTTTAATGAACGCTCTTTAGATTGAATAGTTTTAAATCCAAAGTAAATACGCGTGAAGATAGTAATCGAGGCTAAAAAGGCAAATATCAGTGCTAAAAGAGAAAAATATGCCGGAAATATGCAAAAAGCACAAAAAAATAAAATGGTTTCCGTTCCTTCGGTCAGTCCATTTAAATAATAAAAACTTTTGTAGGCAAATTGAGGTCTATCAAGTTTAAATGTCTCTGCATGGATTGCAAAAGCTAAAAAACTGCTCCCCGTTCCTATAAATGTCATCAGCAAGATAGCAGCACTCAATGCATTTTCAGTTGGAGAGGCTATTGCAAATGCAACAGGTATTGAGGCATAAAAAAGGAAGTCCAGGCAAATATCTAAAAATCCGCCAGAAGGGGTATCTTCTTTTAAAGTTCTGGCCAGTGCCCCATCAAGTCCATCACAAAGGCGATTTATCATGATCCCTATTAGTCCGAACCAAAAATAACTTAAACTTATAGCAATTGCAGCCATTAGACCAATAATAAAACCCACTATTGTGATTTGGTTTGATTTTATTCCTTTATTAATTAACAGTTTAACTGTCGGTGTCAGTAAGGGCGTTAATTTGGGTGTAATTTTAGCATCCAGCATTAATATTAACTCGTTTTGTAGGTAAATTATCAGGATTAGAGTCAATTTGATTTAACGCCTATTCCATGTGTGATATTTTTTTAACCAATTAAGTGTCCAGGGCTTAATTCTACTCTTTTGCCATAAACCCGCAATATGTTTATTTCCTTCACTCCAAGTAGGGTAGGGGTGAGGAGTTCTTAAAATTTTCGATAGACCAAGTTTATATTTCATGGCTAGAGTAAATTCACTTAGCATATCATCAGCCCTTTTCGCTACGATGCAAACTCCAATAATCGAATCTGAATTAGGTACCGTGAGTACTTTTATAAAACCATGATTATCAAGCTCTGTAATTGCTCTATCAAGCTCATCTAACGAAAAATGAATCACATGATAGGGAATATTTTTCTCTTTTGCCTCTTTTTCAGTTAATCCAACCCGTGCAATACAAGGCGAAATATAAGTACAAACAGGCAAAATACTTTCGTCTACTTTGAATTTTTTAAATCGACCAAATAGAGCATTTACCGTAGCGTACCAAGCATGATGTGCTGCTAAATGGGTGAATTGTCGGCCTCCAACACAATCACCTGCAAGATAAATATTACTAAACGGTAGTTCTAAATATTCATTTGGTTCTTTATGTGTAATAACATGCGTATCATTTTTTGCAGTTTCTGTTGCACCATGATTTGACTTGCGCGTTAGGGATAAACTATTTATTCCTAGGTTCTCTAATCCAACCTCAGTCAGTCTAGGTTTTCTACCTATCGCCGTAATAAAAACATCAAAGTTCAGCAATGTCTCATTCTGAATTTCATGTTTATGCTGACGCCCGATGTCACATTTTTGATTAATCCTTGCATAGTAGGGTAAAATTGATTCCTTTGATTTATGCAGTGAGGTTATTTCAGCATTAAATAAGATATTAACCCCACTTTTGATTAAACTCTCTTTAGCTATTGTGATGACGTCATTATCCTCTTTACTGAGAATATTTTCCCCTCTGGCAATTATGGTCACTTGGATACCAAGGTGACTAAAACTCTGCGCCAGTTCCAAAGCAATAGGACCAGATCCTTGTATGAGTATATGGCGAGGTTTTTTAGTTCTAGCAGAAAAGGCATCCCAAAGAGTATCTGTTGTCAAAGTGGGAACCTCCTCAATACCAGGTATAAGGGGCATTTTTGGCTCAGAACCTGTGGCAATAATGATGCTTTTGGTTGTTACTGTTTTCGTCCCACCTTGTCTACCAGTGATATTTATTTGCCAAGGTGTGATAATTTGAGCATTCCCTATGACCACCTCAACACCTAAGTCGGTATAGCGTTCTATACTGTCTTTGGGAGCTATTTTAGCAATTCTTTGCGTGATTGATTTAAACAAATGTACGAAATCTTCATCGGTCAAATCTATGATTCGTTTTTGCACAAATCCTTTAGAACCAAGCTCCCTTGCCGCATGGAAATAGGCCGCACTACTTATTAACGATTTACTTGGAACACACCCATGATTGAGACAATCACCACCCATCTTATCTCGTTCAATTAATAGAACCCTAGCCTTTACACTAGAGGCAATATAGCTACTTACAAGGCCAGCTGCGCCGGCGCCTATGACAACTAGGTTGTAATCAAAGTGATTAGGCTGTGTAAACGGTTTAAGTTGTTTTTTTCTCTTAACAAAGGAGAGGGTCTTCTTTATCACAATAGGGAATAAGCCTAACAAAGTCAGTGTAATAAGTATGGGAGGGGAAAATATATCTTCCATTTGTTTTATTTTGGAAAGTTCTGTGCCTGCAAAAACGAAAATCATGGTGCCGGGCAACATGCCTATTTGGCTAATTAAATAGAATCTTAGAGAATTAAATTTTGTCAATCCCATCACAATATTGATGAGGAAAAAAGGAAATATAGGAATGAGCCTTAGTGTTAAGAGGTAGAGCCATCCTTCTTTATCTAGACCTTGATTTATTTTTTCGAGAGAGTCTCTAAATTTGTTCTGTAATAGGTTACGTAATAAATACCTTGAGGATAAAAATGCAATAGTTGCACCTAGGCTTGAGGCAAATGAGACAATCAAAAGCCCAGTGGTAAAACCAAAAAGTGCGCCTGACAAAAGTGTTAAGATAGCAGCTCCAGGTAATGAAGCACTGACCATAACAAGATAAATAATAAAAAACAGAGTAGCATAATATAAATAGTTAGTGGGGGACTCATGTAGGGTTATCTGCCATTGTCTATAGTGATTTTGAATTCTATCTAATGTTAAATGGTCTGAGACATCAAAATAAAAAAAAGCGGCTATTAGTAACAACCAAAGAAGAATAATCGCTATTTTTTTGAACATTTTAATATCCTTAAGTGAAAATAAAAACGGCGTAATATCGCTACGCCATCTTAAACGAAAACTAATGCATCAGTTAGACTGGAGTATACTAAATTCAAATCAAGAGGCGGGTTTCAATATTACTGCTCGCCCAATCAATAGCAATTAGAATAATATTGTTTCCTGCAACTATGAGTAATTTTAGTATAAAAGTATTAAATCAATTTATCTACCAGTGAATAAAAGTTATGCTTTATCAAATAAACTTAAATATTTGCCATATCCTTTTTCAGCAAGTTCAACTTTAGGAATAAAACGCATACTGGCTGAATTCATACAGTATCTGAGTCCAGTTGGCGCAGGGCCATCATCAAATACATGCCCTAAATGAGAGTCACCAAATTTACTTCTTACTTCTGTACGTTTCATAAAAAAGCTGTTGTCTTCTTTTTCTACTATGAAATTGTCATCAATGGGTTTTGTAAAGCTTGGCCAACCTGTGCCAGAATCATATTTATCAGTTGATGAGAATAGAGGTTCACCGCTGACAATATCTACATAGATGCCTTCTTCTTTAAAATCCCAATAGCGGTTATCAAAAGGTTTTTCGGTGCCATCTTCTTGTGTTACCTTATATTCAATATCACTTAGCATTGCTTTAATTTCTGCATCAGAAGGGCGTTTGTATACTACATCATTACCAGTTAAAAGGCTAACATCAGCATTTTTATCAGTTGGCATTGTCCCTTTTTTCTCATCAATTAACTGGCGTAAAGTAATTGGATTAGTTTTTCTATCTATACCGAAAATTCCATCTAGATATTGGTCACGACCAGAACCATGGCGATAATAACGATAGCGTAAAGGATTGTTAATGTAATAATCTTGATGATAATCTTCAGCTACATAAAAAGTATCTAGTTTGATAAATTCTATTTTTAAGGGTTGTGGAAATATTTTGGCCGCATCAACTTCAGCAATGAAACGCATCGCTTCGGCTTTTTCTTCTTCAGAGCCATAGAAAATAGCAGGACGATAGTGTTTCCCCCTGTCGACAAATGAACCTTCTGAGTCAGTGGGATCAATGCCACGCATGAAAGCATCAAGCATAGCTTCATAACTTAGCACAGTAGGATCGTAAGTGACCTCGATGACTTCTAGATGACCTGTTGTACCGGAAGATACTTCTTCATAAGTTGGATTTTTTGTTGTGCCGCCAGCATAACCTGAAACAACATCAATGACACCTTCGATTTTTTCCATATCTGCTTCAGTACACCAAAAGCACCCACCGGCAAGAACAGCTTTTGCATATTGGCCATTATTCTCTTGCTTATTAGCTGTTTCATTAGCATGACTAAAAGGAGAAAAGATATAGAGTAAAGGGATAACTATCATCATTATGATGAGTGCTCCCCATTTTGTTAGCCTTAAATTAGACACAGTTGGGTTATTCATAGACACTCCTAAGCATCAAGTTTATAAAATAATACGTAAAACTAATAAAATAAATTAAATAAGGAATGTTGCATCCTAGTGTAAGACTAACAAATTCATATTTACCTAAAGACTACTTTCAAATTAAATTAAATTAATGTTTTAGTTATGTTTGTTACCAGCTAGTCTGAGTATTAGGTAAAGTTTTTTGTGCAAGTGCTATTCTTCTACCAGTAGTAAGATCGCAAGGGTTCGCTAGCTAATCATAACTTTTAGAATCTTTGTGTTTTGATTGTTCAGGTAGTTTATGAAAAGTGATTTTTTTGAAGAGTAACTTAATCGCTTGATAGTGGATTAATGTTATTGCTTTGAGCGTTACTAAAGGTGATCGCCAAAAGGCTTTATTTAGGTTTTTCTTAGTCAAAGAGGAAAAATTTCCTTTTAATGAGGTAACCAGCATTTTATTATTATCTTTGTCGTAGTAATCGATATTGATATAAAGTAAGTCATCTGTAATATCAAAACGAAAAAGATACTTCCCTTCTCTAGGTAAAAAGGGAGAAACATGGAAGCATTTATCGGCATTAATCCAAATACATGGTTCAATATTCCCTTGATTTTTATCGTGTTTACTTTGAGATGTTATAGGGGGTAAACATACATAAGTGTGAGTTTGACCAAAGGTGTTATTTACCTCGCAAATAATAGTCTTAATATTTTTATTCTCATCTTTGCATACCCAAAAACTCACAGGGTTGAAAACATAACCGAAAATTCTCGGCATGCAAATGAGAGTAATATCTTCGTATAAGGGGCACTCATATTTAGCTAACAAATCATGTGCCCATTGTTTTAAGCTGCGTTCGTCTCGATAACCATGATCTTTTGGATTAAAACTATGTCGATTATAGTGGTGTTGCCCAATTGGCAATTCCGTCCTTTTAGATGCATTATCAATTAATTCAAGGGGTAGTGATAGGTAATAGACATGATATTTGAATGCATTTACTTTTGGTAAAAAGCGTTTGTGCATGACTTCTGCATTGAGTACTTTTGCATCGGTTATTAGCGTGTCGGTATTTAACATGATTATTTCCTTAATCATCACTCGTTAGGCATTATCCCTAAAGCCTTTTTATCCTTTATGTTTCGGATTTATTTGCCAAGGAGGAGAAATTCCCATTTTTGCAGCTACATTGACGGCACTTAAAAGACCATCTTCGTGGAATCCATATCTTTGCCAAGCACCACAATACCAGATTTTATTTGTCCCTTGAATTTCGTCTATTCTTTTTTGTGCATTAATAGCACTTTGATCGAATTTTGGGTGCTCAAATTGATGAGATTCAAAAGTCAGAGCATCTCTAGGAGGGTTTAACGGATTTAATGTGACAAGAATAGGGCTTTGGGTATTTAAAGGTTGTAAATTATTCATCCAATAAGTCAAACATAGCTCATCTTGCTTAGAGGCTTTTTCATTTGATAGATAGACCCAACTAGACCAAGCTTTTTTACGTTTGGGCATAAAATCAGAGTCTTGATGCGCAAACGTAATATTAGGTTGATAGTGAATGTTGCCTAAGATTTGCTTTTCTTGTTCTGTCGGATTCTTCAATAGGTTAAGGGCTTGATCACTATGACAGGCAAATATGACTTCATCAAACTGAACTGGTGGCTTATCACTAAAAGTTATGGTGACTTTTTCATTTTCACGGAATACAGAGTCAATTTGGCTATTGAGTTCAATAGTTCCTTTTAATTTAGAGATAATGCGCTTAACATATTCTCTGCTGCCACCTTTAACTGTAAACCATTGTGGTTGATCATTCACAGTTAAAAGGCCATGGTTATCAAAAAATTGAATCATAGTTTTGGCTGGAAATCTTAGCATATCTTCAAGAGGAGTACTCCAGATTGCACCACCCATTGCAAGCAAATAGTAGTTTTTAAACCATTCGCCAAGACCTAGTTCTTCTAAACATTGCTGCATGCTAGCATTAGGGTTTTTATCAACAAAATAGAGGGCTTCTTTGTTAAACCTCAAAACATCTTTAAGCATTTTATAAAATTTGGGATTAAAAAAATGGCTCTTTTGCGCAAAAAGATAACTCAGTTTTCTTGTACCATACTCAATTTGTCCCTCATTAATACTTACACCAAATGACATATCACTTTTTGAGATAGGTACATGTAAATGTTCAAATAGGGCTGTTAAATGTGGATAATTTCGATAATTAAATACAATAAAACCTGTATCTACTGCAATAGATTGGCCTTCGGACTCAACATCGATTGTGCGGCTGTGTCCTCCTAGATAATCATTTTTTTCAAAAAGTGTTATATCGCAATGAGAGTTAAGAATATACGCTGCACCCAATCCTGATATGCCGCCACCGATAATTGCAATTTTTTTTCTGCTCATTTTGACCCTTGCTGTATTATGTTAACTGATGATTATTTTATCATATTCTTAATTCTTAATTCTTAATTCTTAATTCTTAATTCTTAATTCTTAATTCTTAATTCTTAATTCTTAATTCTTAATTCAATATTGTAGGCTAAATTCATAGCATACGGAATTATGTACTTCTTTGAAGTATATTGAATGTAATGACTATTTTTAATAGTAAAGCGTAACTTTTATAGAAACATAAAATTGGTTTCTTTCATTTTAATAGCAACAAGAATGACTAATTGATGTAATCTAATTGCACTGCTCTATAATTAATTCATAATATAGCTAAAGTATATCTTTCGAGTTGATAAGTCTCAAATTACATATAATTAATATACACGCAACATCATTTAAAGTGGTAGAGTGTTATACTTGTTGAAGAAACGCAATTAAAAATAATCCAAATAACGTAAACTAGTTGAATTCACCCATTTTTAACTGTTATTTTTGTAGTTTGCATTTTATTTGAAAATTGATTTAACTATTAAATGAGTTGATAGAGCATCTATTGCCATTTGAGGGGTATTATGATTAGTCAAACATTAAAAACAAAATCTACAGATGTTTTTTTAAATGCATTATCCTGCCTAAATACAGGGACGTTAAAACTCACGTTACCTAATGGCAAAATTTATGAGTTTGAAGGACAAAATAATGGTCCTCATGGGCAAATTGAAATTCATGATTTTAGTGTCATTTCTCATTTGGCATTAAAAGGGGATATCGCGTTCGCTGAAGATTATCGAGACGGTAAATGGGATAGCCCTGACATTGCTAGTTTAATAGAATGCGCTATTTTGAATTATGATGCTTTATCTAGATACATTTCAGGAAGTTGGTTGCAGCGTTTTTTAAGCCAAATTTATTATTTGTTTAAAAAAAATACCAAGAAAGGTAGCCGTAAAAACATTCATGCTCATTATGATTTAGGGAATGAATTTTATAAATTATGGCTCGATAAAACAATGACATACTCCTCTGCATTATACTTAAATGATACAGAAGATTTATCATCGGCCCAAAATAATAAATACGACAGAATTTTACATCGTGTTGCTGATGCAGGCGAAAATGTGTTAGAAATTGGCTGTGGTTGGGGTGGGTTTGCTGAAAGATTAGCAAGTTCTACTGCTAAAGAAACATCGAACCTTAGGTTAAAAGGTTTAACCATTTCCCCTTCTCAATTAGCTTTCGCCCAACACAGATTAAAGCCTTTTGAGCAACGGGTAGATTTAGTATTAGAAGATTATAGGGACGTAAAAGGAAAATTTGACTCAATTGTATCCATTGAAATGTTTGAAGCGGTAGGAGAAGAGTATTGGAAAACCTATTTCGATAGAGTTAAATCATTACTTACTCAGAAGGGTAAAGCAGTTATTCAAACGATTACGATTGATGATCCTTTCTTTGAAGATTATCGAAAAAGTGGCGATGCGATAAGGAGCTTTATATTCCCTGGTGGTATGCTTCCTAGTCCTAGTCGCTTTGAGCAAGTAGCAAATGATTCAGGATTGAGTGTTACAGACAAATTTTTCTTTGGTCAAGACTATGCCACTACGCTATTAGTTTGGCTGAAAAACTTTGATGAACAGAAAGAAATTATTTTATCCCAAGGTTTTGATACCCCATTTATTCGATTATGGCGATTTTATCTTGCTTATTGTGCAGGTGCTTTTCGTGCGCAAAGAATTAATGTTATGCAAGTCGAATTAAAGCCTAATAGTTAATTTTGAGCTAAAGAATATATCTTACAGTTCAAAACTTCCTTAATAAATTCTCAATAAGGGAAAATAAAATGAGCATAAAAAAAATTATAGCCAGTTTAAGCGCACTTCTTGCCGGCTGTGGCGGCATTGATGGTCAGCAATATACTGAATTGTCTCCTGAGCTTAAATTAGAGTCCTATTTCAATGGCCCAATAAAAGCTTGGGGATTTATTCAAGATCGCAGTGGAAACGTAATAACTCGTTTTGATGTGGTTATGGAAGGCTCTTGGGATGGGAATAAAGGACGACTAGATGAAGTTTTCACTTACTATGATAATGGTAAAGTACAAAATAGAACCTGGGAAATTACTAAAATTGATGAATTTACCTATGAAGGTAAAGCGGGAGATATACTAGGTACAGCTAAAGGCAGTGCGCATGGAAATGCAATAAACTGGGTTTATGAAATGGACGTACCAGTGGATGATACGACTTATCGCTTAAAATTTGATGATTGGATGTGGGCAATGAATGACGGCGTTGTCATCAATCGCTCTTATATGAAAAAATTTGGCATTACCGTTGCTGAATTAACCGTATTTATGCAAAAGGTACCAGATGGAAGTATTTCCTTAAAACCAAGCAAAGATTCATCACTTTAAAATAAGAAGGGTAAACCTAAACAACAGTACATAAACACTATTCAATAAGTCTGAATTCAACATAGTTGATTAAATAGGCAAATTGGACAACATGACAGATATAAAATTATTACTCTGTAATATTAACTTGAACCTTCTTTTTACAAGTGGAAATCATTCGTGTTGAGGTAACTAAAATATGGCTCAGATGAAAACTAAAACTATTTGGATATTAGGGGCTAGCAGTGGTATAGGCTATGAACTAGCAATCTTATTAGCTAAGCAAAGCCATCAGCTTATTTTAAGTGCTCGCAATGAGAAACTCTTATCTGAACTTCATGATAAATTGCAACCAACTGCTAGTGTTGAGCATTTAGTTGTGCCTTGTGATTGTAGTGATTATGAAAATCTAAAAGAGGCAAAGGCTTTGATTAGCGAGAGAATCAAACGTATTGATAGTGTGATTTTTATGGCAGGTCAATATGAGCCATTATCTATTCTGGACATACAGAAAAAACATATTGATAGCATCATTAAAACAAATCTTAATGGACCAATGTACCTTACCGAATTAGTACTTCAAGAACTACTTACACAAAAAGAGAGTCAACTGATTTTCTGTGCAAGTGTCGCAGGTTTTGTCGGTTTACCAAATGCACAACCCTATTCAGCTTCTAAAGCAGCTCTAATTAATTTTGTACAATCATTGCATGCAGAGCATGCCAAAGATATTGATATTAAAATAATTAATCCTGGTTTTGTTAAAACACCGCTAACTGATAAAAATAGCTTTAAAATGCCTTTCATCATTACCGCACAAGATGCGGCCGAATCGATTATGAAATCTATTCATAAGCGTAATGTATTTGAAATTCATTTCCCCAAAAAATTCACGTTCATTATGAAATTATTAGCGCTTTTACCTTATCGTGTCTTGCATAGATTAGTAAAGCGTTAATTCAACTTAGAGATAGCCTAAATGAGATTACTAGTTATAGAAGATGATGTTAAAGTCGCTCAATTTATTCAAAAAGGGTTCAAAGAGTTAGGCCACAGTGTAGACTTGGCCTGTGAGGGCAAAAAAGGCCTTTTTTTAGCAATGACAGAAGCTTATGATGCGATAATTTTAGATAGGATGTTACCTGAGGTAGATGGATTGACTATATTACAAACTCTTCGCGCATCTAACCATAAAACTCCAGTGCTCATTTTAAGTGCCCTGGGTAAAGTAGATGACAGAGTTAAAGGATTACGCTCAGGTGCTGATGATTACCTCGCCAAACCGTTTGCCTTTGAAGAGCTTTTAGCTAGAATAGAAATTTTAATTGAACGTTGCTCTAAACAAGATATCAGACAGACACAATTGGTGGCATTTGATTTAGTGATGGATTTATTAGCAAGGCGAGTTTCTAGAGCTGGTATGGAAATTGACCTTCAATCTAGAGAATTTCGTTTACTAGAATATTTACTACGACATAAAGGACAGATGGTCACTAGAACTATGCTTCTTGAGCATGTATGGGATTATCATTTCGATCCGCAAACTAATGTAATTGATGTTCATATTAGTCGTTTACGTAACAAAATTGATAAAGGCTTTGAGCAAAAAATAATAAAAACTATACGTGGTTCTGGATATATCATAGAAGATAATTCAGCATCTAATCCCCTTTAAATGCAAATGATTTATGTCTAGAACTATCAAAAATTTTCGTCAAAGCTCTAGTTTTTTTATGGCAACGCTCTGTTCTATTTTATTACTTGCTGTAGCAGGGTTTGTCTTTTATTTTACTCATGTAGTAAACAGTGATGCTTTTTTAGCAGAATCAAGAGCTGCGATTGATGCAAAAATAGAAAAGTTGATATTGCTAGAGCAGATTGATAAAGAAGCACTCTTTATGATGCTCTCAATGCAAGAAGATAATCCCCAAGATGATTTTGTTTATGCTCTTTTTTCTGAAAATAAATCACTTTTAAGTGGTGATAAAGACTTTTGGACTCCCTTACTCGCGCAATTAGAAAAAAAACAGGCCTCATTAACACAATACCAAATTGCTCGAGAAAAAGCAGCAGACTCCTCTTCACAATTTCAACGACTAGAAAGCCTAGCACTTGAAAAAAACTATTTATCTAAAGTTGTTCAATTGGATTCGCGTAATTACTTAGTGGTTGCTAGGAATATTGATGAATTTAGAACGGCTAGGTGGTTTGCCATGACTTTTGGCTGGGTAGTTTTAGTTATAACTCTCGTACTTATTTTATGCTTTTATGTGATAGGGCAATTTGTAGTAAAAAAAGTGAATTCGATTTCCCAAATAGCGAATGAAATTGTAACGACAGGAAATATCAGTAAGCGAATCGTTCGTGATAGTCATTGGGATGATTTGAGTAAACTAGAAATTGTGCTGAATAAATTGCTTGATGAAATTGAATCATTAATGCTTGGCATGAAAAAAGTGACTGATGATATTGCTCATGATTTAAGAACACCTCTCACGCGATTAAGAAACTCCTTAGAAACGGTTGAACCTGCAAATTTGAGAGAAGATCTATTAAGGGAAGCAGATCTTTTACTCGCTATGTTTAATGGCTTACTGCGTATTACTGAAATTGAAAGTGGTAGAAGACGATCTGCCTTTGAATGGTTATCATTAGACGAAATTGTCAGTGATGCAGAAGCTTTTTATGCCCCTTTAGCTGATGAAAAAAACATCTCAATTAATTGTATGATTAAATCCACTCGATTTTTTGGCGATAGAAATTTATTATTCCAAATGTGTATAAACTTAATTGATAATGCCTTGAAATACACTCCGAATGGCGGGGCTATTGATATTACACTATTGGCACGCGATGCTGAAATAGTATTGAAAATAAAAGATACAGGCTGTGGCATAGACACTAAAGAAATAGCACATATATTTAAAAGATTATATCGAGTTGAATCAAGTCGCCACAGTCAGGGTAATGGACTGGGTTTATCAATTGTTGAAGCCATTGTTCATCTTCATAATGGCATGATAACAGTAGAAAACTTAAACCAAACTGACTCAAGAAAAATCAGTAAAGAGCGTCTCAATCAAGTGGAAAAAAACTATCCTCTTGAGCACACTCTTAAAGGCACTTTGTTTACAGTGAGTTTTCCTTTACCAAACAGTTGATACAACTATTATAGTGCGAGTATTTCGACAAATTTTTACGTCAAGACCTGCTGTATTTTATTTGCGATTCTAGATATTTGGCTATAAAGATAAAACATTTTTACAAATAAGATAACGATTTATAATATTGAGATAATCAGCATTGATGCCCCGCCATTAGTTATAAATTAAATACCAATTTAGATAACCTGATTAAGTTCTTAGTTATAACTGCCTCAATTAAATATTTTGTTGAAAAAAGGAAAATGCTAGCCTTTTTGTCTGTGATATGGTATAAATCGCGCCGCAAAGTTCTATTAGGTATTTTTTGCTTTATATTTTATTTTTAGCAGTGAATAATACGTACTGATGGCGATAATGCGATAACCGCTGACGTAATCTTAATATTACGTATGTGTAAATACACACATGCATCGACACAATTACCGGGGTGCTCCGCTGATGGGAAATATAGCAGTTTGCTGCTAAATTACACCGTCAATCGAGTCGGTTAATTGGGATGTATGGAGGCAAAACCCCAACTTTATTATATAGAGGTCTATTATGACAACAGTTTCAATGCGCGATATGCTTCAAGCAGGCGTCCACTTTGGTCACCAAACTCGTTACTGGAATCCAAAAATGAAACCTTTCATTTTTGGTTCACGCAACCGTGTTCATATCATCAATCTTGAAAAAACAGTTCCTATGTTTAATGCGGCATTAGCTGAATTAAGCAAAATTTCTGCACGTAAAGGAAAAGTTTTATTCGTTGGTACTAAACGTGCTGCGGGTGAAGCAATCAAAGAAGCTGCGAAAAGCTGTGATCAGTATTATGTAAATCACCGTTGGTTAGGTGGTATGTTAACTAACTGGAAAACAGTACGTCAATCAATTGGTTTGTTAAAAGATTTAGAAAAACAATCTCAAGATGGTACTTTTGAAAAGTTAACCAAAAAAGAAGCATTACTTCGTACTCGTGAGCTAGAAAAATTGGAAAATAGCTTAGGTGGTATCAAAGACATGAATGGTCTTCCTGATGCACTTTTCATCATCGATGCTGAACATGAGCATATTGCTATTAAAGAAGCAAATAACTTGGGTATTCCTGTTTTTTGCGTAGTTGATACGAACTCTAACCCAGATGGCGTTGATTACATCATTCCTGGTAATGATGATGCTATTCGTGCAATTACACTTTACCTAACTGCAGCAGCTGATGCTGTTCGTCAAGGTCGTTCACAAGAAGTTGAAATTATTCCTGCTGCTACAGAGAGCGTTGCTGAATAATTATCAAACTGATTGAATTATTAATTTGTTTGATTTTTTGCAAGGCCAAATGATTAAATTCAATTGATTAATACATTAAAAGGCCTTATATAGGCCTTTTTTATTTAAATTTTTGTTATTCAAAATAACCAACCTATTCTAAGAGGATTTAAATATGGCAGATATTACTGCGGCACTCGTAAAAGAACTGCGTGAACGTACCGGTGCAGGTATGATGGAATGTAAAAAAGCACTAGTTGAAAGTAATGGTGATATTGAATTAGCGATTGATAATATGCGTAAGTCAGGTCAAGCAAAAGCAGCTAAAAAGTCTGGACGTGTTGCAGCTGAAGGCATCATTTTAGCTAAAGTTGCTGATTGCGGTACTTATGGTGTTTTAGTTGAACTTAACTGTGAAACTGACTTCGTTGCAAAAGATTCAGGTTTCGTCGCTTTTGGTAACGAAGTCGTAGATGCGGTACTTGCTGGTAAGATGTCAGACATTGCAGCAGTTCAAGCAAAATTCGAAGATCAACGTACTGCACTAGTGGCTAAGATTGGTGAAAATATCACTATCCGCCGAACTTCTGTTGTGGAAGGTGAAAAATTAGGTTCTTATTTACATGGCGCGCGTATTGGTGTTATCGTTGCAGCAAAAGGTGCTGATGAAGAAACAATTAAGCACGTTGCTATGCATATTGCAGCAAGCAAGCCTGATTATGTCAAACCAGAAGATGTCCCAGCTGACGTTGTAAACCGTGAGCATCAAATTCAATTAGACATTGCAATGCAATCAGGTAAACCTCGTGATATCGCTGAAAAAATGGTTGAAGGCCGTATGCGTAAATTTACAGGTGAAGTTTCTTTAACAGGTCAGCCATTTGTTATGTCTCCAGACAAAACAGTTGGTCAAATGCTGCAAGAAAAAGGCGCTGATGTCTCTAACTTCGTACGTTTTGAAGTCGGCGAAGGTATTGAGAAAGTTGAAACTGACTTTGCAGCTGAAGTTGCTGCAATGAGTAAAGGTGTTTAATTTTAGCTTTTAGTTTAATTTAGATCTATTTTTTAGGGGTGTTATTGCACTGACATTAACACCTCTTTTATTTATTATCAGCTTAGTATTTATCATTGTGTTGTGTGTTGATTTTTTCGCAGTCAATGATAAGTATTAATTGTTATATAGTTAAAAACATTAAAAAGAGGCCTAGCATGACAAATCAACCTTCCCCCCTTTATCACCGAATTCTTTTAAAATTGAGTGGAGAAGCCTTGCAGGGAAGCGAAGGCTTTGGAATCGATCCTGCAATTTTAGATAGAATGGCTCGAGAAATTAAAGAGTTATTAGATTTAGGTGTTCAGGTCGGTGTTGTTATTGGTGGAGGAAATCTTTTTCGTGGTGCAGGGTTGGCTAAAGCAGGTATGAATCGAGTGGTAGGAGATCATATGGGAATGTTAGCGACTGTTATGAATGGTCTTGCAATGCGTGATGCTTTGCATAGAGCGAATATTAATGCTAAGTTAATGTCAGCAATCTCTCTTACAGGAGTCTGCGAAGATTACAACTGGGCTGATGCGATTGGATTTTTAAAAGAGAGAAAGGTGGTTATTTTCTCTGCAGGTACAGGCAATCCTTTTTTTACTACTGACTCTGCTGCGTGTCTTAGAGGAATTGAAATAGAAGCAGATGTTGTTTTAAAAGCGACTAAAGTTGATGGGGTTTATGACGCTGATCCTGAAAAAAATCCTAACGCGAAGATGTTCAGCCATCTGACTTATCAAGAAGTTTTAGAAAAAGAGTTAAAAGTGATGGATCTTGCTGCGTTTACGCTAGCAAGAGATCATAAAATGCCGATAAGAGTTTTTAATATGAATAAACCAGGCGCTTTACGTAATGCCATTTTAAGTGAATCAGAAGGTACCTTAATCAATGAATTTTAAGGTGCCATGTAAAACAATACATTTGAAATTTTATCAATAAAATTAGGAAAAAATTATGCAAACAATTAAAGACATCACGAAAGATGCAGACAGCAGAATGGAAAAATGCTTAGAAGCATTTAAAAATAATATTTCAAAAATTCGTACTGGCCGTGCAAGTCCAAGTATCCTTGATGGTATTCATGTTGATTATTATGGTTCCTCAACACCACTACGTCAACTAGCCAGCATCACTGCAGAAGATGCAAGAACGCTTGTCATTAATGTATTTGACAGAACTGTAGGCCCTTTAGTGGAGAAAGCAATTATTAACTCAGATTTGGGATTAAATCCTTCTTCTGCTGGGACATCAATTAGAGTTCCGTTACCGCCTCTTACAGAAGAACGTCGTAAAGATTTAATCAAAATTGTTAAAGCAGAAGCAGAGCAAGGAAGGGTTTCGGTAAGAAATGTTCGCCGTGATGCTAATGATAAATTAAAAGCACTTTTAAAAGACAAAGAAATCAGTGAAGATGACGAGCGTCGTGCACAAGATGAAATTCAAAAAATGACTGATGCAGTCATTAAAAAAGTAGATGTAGCACTGGCTGAAAAAGAAACTGAACTAATGAGCTTCTAAAATAGGTCTGATTGAGGCTTAACTCTCATGGGGAAAAGATTGCCCCCATGCATTTTACAATCTTTGTAGTTTAGCGAGTTTTTGGCATGAAACAATATATCGCCATTTTAGGTTCAACTGGCTCTATTGGGGAAACAACCCTTAGAGTGATAGATGCTCATCAGGACAAATATGAGGTGTTTGCATTAATTGCAGGGATCAATGTTGCTTTGATGTTTGAACAGGCACTGAAATACAAACCTGCCTATATTGTCATGGCAAATCAACAGGCATCTGACGAGTTAAAAAAGCGATTTATTGTGCACTTTAAAGATCGTCCAAAGGAATTCTCCTGTGAGATTTATCATGGAGAAGAAGCCATGTGCCAAGTCGTTGCAATGGGAGAAATAGATCAAGTAGTTGCAGCGATAGTCGGTGGAGCTGGCCTCATTCCTACCCTTGCGGCTGTGAAAGCTGGTAAACGTATTTTGCTTGCTAATAAAGAATCTCTTGTGATGGCAGGTGATTTTTTTATGCAAGCAGTCAAAGAGAACAAGGCAACTATATTGCCAATAGATTCAGAGCATAACGCCATTTATCAATCTTTACCTGAAGCATTACAACAGCCATTAGGACAAAAAGCCCTTCGAGATGCAGGCATAAAATCTTTGATATTGACTGGTTCGGGAGGCCCTTTTTTAAAACGTAATTTGTCCACTTTTTCCGACATTACAGTAGCAGAAGCAATTGCTCACCCAAGATGGAGTATGGGAAGTAAAATTTCTGTTGACTCTGCTACTATGATGAACAAAGGATTAGAATTTATTGAAGCAAGGTGGTTATTTAATGCCAGTGCAGAAGAAATCGAAATTGTTCTGCATCCTGAATCCATAATTCATTCTATGGTTAGATATCTTGATGGCAGTGTGATTGCTCAAATGGGGAATGCTGATATGGCCATTCCAATCAGTCATGCGTTAAATTATCCAGTAAGACGTCATTCACCTGCTAATGGCATCGATTTTTTTCAGCAAGGTACACTGACCTTCATCGAACCAGATCCTAAAAGGTACCCATGTTTATTTTTAGCTAAAGAGGCTTCTAATAGCGGGCAAGTGGCAACAACGATTTTGAATGCTGCTAATGAAATGATTGTTGATGCTTTTTTGCATCAACGAGTCTCTTTTAATCAAATCTATGAATTAAATCTCCATGCACTAGAAACAATGAGTTTTCAGAATCCTTCTAATGTTGAAGATCTGATCCTAATAGATACAATAGCTAGGATTAAAACCACAGAGATTATCAATAAAAAGGCCTTAGTTTAATCATGGAAAATCTAAATATCCCGGAGCATGTTGCCATTATTATGGATGGCAATGGGCGCTGGGCCAAATTACGTGGTAAAATGCGCATTACAGGTCATAGGGCTGGAGCGAATGCAGTAAGATCTACAGTGCGTGCAGCGATAAAAAATAATATAAAAATGCTGACACTGTATGCATTTAGCAGTGAGAATTGGAAAAGACCTAGTGCTGAGGTTAAGGCTTTGATGGAGTTGTTTTTGCGTTCATTAAAAAATGAAGTGCCTAAATTACACGAAAATAACATTAAGCTAAAAATTATTGGGGATGTGAGTGCTTTTAGTGATCGTTTACAAAGCGAAATAAAAATAGCAGAAAGTTTAACAGAAGATAATGATGGTTTAATTTTAAATATTGCTGCTAATTATGGAGGACGCTGGGATATTACTCATGCACTAAAAAATATTACGGATAAGCTTAAAAGTGGTGAACTTGATGTTAATACCATAACTGAGAAATTAATTGACAATGAAATTCAACAGCATTCTGTCCCTGATGTTGATTTATTAATAAGGACAGGTGGGGAATTTCGTGTAAGTAATTTTCTGCTATGGCAAATTATTTATGCTGAACTTTATTTTACAGACATCTATTGGCCTGATTTTAACGAAGAAGCATTCAATGAGGCAATTAAAACTTTTAGCCAGCGGGTCAGACGATTTGGTGGCATTTAAAGATTTAGCTTGAGTGTTATCTTCAAATGCTTATAAGGAGCTTAAGTGTTTAAACAACGATTAATATCATCATTAATTTTAATACCTATTGCAATTTTGTCACTTTTTTATTTTAAAGAGATTTGGTTTACTGCTATGTTAGCCATGATTGGAGGATTGGCTGTGTGGGAATGGTCAAGAATGATGAAACTTGATGATCCTAGATTGAGAATATTTCTGGGTGGACTATTTACAGCAAGTGTTATTCTGATTGCTGTTGTACTTAATCCTACTCAAAAGGCACTTGTCAATCATATGATATTGAGTATTTCTGTTGGATGGTGGATAGCTGCGATTGGCTTAGTTTTAACCTATCCAAAATCTTCAATGGTATGGGAACACGGCTATTTATTAAAAGTCCTATTTATATTTTTTATCCTATTACCTTTTATCGTTGCTATGGTTGAATTGCGAGATAAAAGTCCATGGTGGGTTTTGTATGTTTTAGTGTTGGTTTGGACAAGTGACACTGGGGCATACCTTGTAGGAAAAAAATGGGGTAAACATAAAATGGCACCGAAGGTTTCACCAGGTAAAACATGGCAAGGATTTGCTGGCGCCATCGTTCTGTCGTCTTTATTGCCTATTTCAGTGAGTGTTTTATACCCTCAATTTATTGAAATTAAACCTATTATCTTTGTGTTGATCTCCTTAATTACGGTGATAGTGTCAGTCTTTGGTGATTTAGCTGAAAGTATGTTTAAACGTAATGGTGGGATTAAGGACAGTAGCAATCTTATTCCAGGTCATGGGGGAGTGCTAGATAGAATTGATAGCCTTACTGCAGCAGTTCCAATTTTCTTTGTGTTGTTTCAATATATCCATAATCTAGCAGCTTAAAACTCGTTAGATAAAAACATTTGAAAGCATAAAAATTATAATTATTAAGTCACAATAGGAAAATATGTTTAGCGTATTAATTTTTTTACTCACAATAGGTATTTTAGTGGTTATCCATGAATATGGTCATTTTATTGTGGCTAGAAAATGTGGTGTTAAAGTCGAACGTTTTTCTATTGGATTTGGAAAGAGGTTATATAGTTGGTATGACAAACAAGGTACTGAGTTCACTATTTCTTTGATACCGCTTGGTGGTTATGTCAAAATGTTGGATGAAAGAGCAGGAGATGTCTTAGCAGAGGACAAACCCTATGCTTTTACTCAAAAGAGTTTATCGAAACGAGCCTCTATTATTGCAGCAGGGCCTATAGCCAATTTTTTACTGGCAATAATTATTTTCTGGATATTGGCAATGATAGGCACTGAAGCGAGAAAATCAGTAGTTGTTTCTGTAGTACCTGATTCAATAGCAGCACAGAGCGGCGTAACGCCGAATATGGCTATAGTTTCTATCAATAACCAAGAAGCTAAATCGTCAATAAAAGTCGGTCAAATTTTAACGCAAGCGTATCAAGACAAGCTAAAGCAAATAGAAATTGAATTGGCTGATCCCTCTGATGATTCACTTACGATTACCAAAACACTTTTATTGGCAGACTGGACGTATGATGCTAAAAATGAATTGCCTTGGGCTAGTCTAGGACTTGTTTTCCCAGATTATCCTGCAACTATTTCTAGAATCAGAGAAGGATCTGCCGCTCACCTTGCCGGTCTACAATCGGGAGACACGATTGTAAAAATCAACGCTGAAAAAATAGAAAACAGAGAAAAACTCATCCAATTTATTAGATACAGTCCACAAGAACAAATATCCCTCACCGTTCTTAGAGATGGCCAAGAAATTATCCTAAATATCACACCTACTAAAATTATTGAAAAGCAGGGTGAAAAAAGTATCACGAGAGGGCAAATTGGGATTGAATTTGCAAATAATACGTTAAATGATGAATATATTATTAATTACCGTTATAATCCAATTACTAGCGCATGGATTGCTATTCAACGATTCGGTACTAGTATTAAATTAATCGGGTCGTTTTTATTTCAAGCTATTACTGGTAATGCTAGTATGAATGATTTAGCAGGCCCAGTAGGTATAGCTCAAGCCGCTGAGGCGCAATTTTCATTTGGCATAACGGCTTACTTAGCTTTCTTGGCATTTTTAAGTATTAATTTGGGTGTAATGAATTTATTGCCAATTCCTGTACTTGATGGCGGACATCTGTTATTTTTAGCCATAGAAAAAATAAAAGGGAGCCCAGTTTCAGTAAAAGTCCAACAAAATTTTTACTTAGTGGGTGCATTTTTATTACTGTCACTTATGGTCATTACTTTCATAAGTGATTTTATGAGACTTTAAATTACTAAGTCTCAGCTCGAGTTTAATGAGAAAATAGTTTAATATCTATTTATCATAGATACTCAAATACATTATTATGCAGTATAATCACCGAAGATTTACATTAACGTTAACAGTAACTAACCTATGAAAAATATACTCATGTCATTTAAACGTAATCCACTTAAGCATTTTATTGCTGCCTCTTTAATTATTGCAAGTAGTTCATTGCTTGCAGAAGATAGTTTCGTTGTTCAAGACATTCGTTTTGAAGGCCTTCAACGTGTAGATGAAGGCGCCGTTCTTCTAGATATGCCCTACAGAGAAGGGGATACAATTGATGATTTCGCTGTAGGCGAAATAATCAAAGCATTATTCGCTTCTGGTAATTTTGAGGATGTAAAAGTACTCAGAGATGGTAATGCACTTATTGTAGAGGTATCAGAAAGACCTACGATAGCAAGTATTACTTTTTCAGGCAATAAAGCTGTTAAAGAAGAACAATTAAAGCAAAATCTTGAAGCAACGGGTGTAAAAGTTGGTGAAGGATTAAATCGTAACGCTTTAGCTGACATTGAAAAAGGATTGGCGGATTTTTATTATAGTGCAGGTAAATATAATGCAGCGGTAAAAGCGGTTGTTACTCCATTACCTAGAAACCGAGTTGATTTAAATATTGTTTTCAGCGAAGGTGAGTCAGCAGAAATAAAACAAATCAATATCGTTGGAGCGAATTATTTCACTTCCAAAGATTTATTGGCCAAGTTTGATCTAAAGGATACGGTACCCTGGTGGAATATCATGGGTAATCGTCAATATCAAAAACAAACACTCGCTGGTGATTTGGAAAAACTGCGCAATTTTTATCTTGACCAAGGATTTGCTAAATTTAGTATTGATTCGACTCAAGTCAGCTTGACTCCAGACAAAACTGGAATATTTGTAACAATAAATATTACTGAGGGTGAACGCTACCAAGTTGGTAATGTGAGAGTTCAAGGTGAGCTTGCTGGCCTTGGCGCTCAAATTGAAGAACTTGCGTATATCGAACCAGGTTCTTTATTCAGCGGTGAAAGAGTTACAGAAATAGAAAATTCAGTCAAAGAACTCCTCGGAACAAATGGCTTTGCTTACCCACAAGTACTTGTAGAACCCGAATTTGTAGAAGGTGATGCGAATGTAAATCTAATAGTAAACGTGAGTGCTGGCAGCCGTTTTTATGTCAGATACATCTCATTCGAAGGCAATGAATTGACTAAAGATGAGGTACTTCGTCGTGAACTACGTCAATTTGAAGGTGCTTGGCTTGCCTCTGACAAAATTGAGAAAGGACGTGAGCGTTTAAACAGACTTGGCTACTTTGATAGCGTCGAAGTAGAAACTGTACGTGTTGCGGGCAGTGATGATCTTGTGGATATTGTTTATCGAGTCAAAGAGAGAAATACAGGATCGTTCAATGTCGGTGTAGGTTATGGTACTGAAAGCGGTTTGAGCTTTCAAGTGGGTGTTGAACAAGACAACTGGCTCGGAACAGGTAATACAGTCGGAATCAATGCAAGTACGAATGATTCAGATACTTCAGTTGATTTATCTTTAACTGATCCATATTTTACTCCAGATGGCATAAGCCTAGGAGGAAGGATCTTCTATAATGCATTTGACGCAGCGGATGCAGATTTAGATAGCTATACAAACACAGCATACGGTACTGATATATTAATGGGTATACCTGTAAGCGAAACAACAACACTGAGAGCAGGTGTAGGTTACGTTCATAATGATGTTAAGGATATCCAGCAGAGAATCGACACAAAACGTTATTTTGAAGGTCTAGGTAGGGAATTGACTAATCAAAGCGGTAACCGCTATTCATTTACAGCTGATGATTTTAACTTGACCCTTGGCTGGACATATAATGACTTAAATAATGGATTTTTCCCGACCAGTGGGTCTCGCATTAATTTAAATTCAAAAGTTACGATTCCAGGATCTGATAATCAGTACTACAAACTAAATGCTGATGCATCAACTTATTATCCAATTGATAGTAAAGATAAATTCGTTATTCTTGGCCGTACGCGTTTAGGCTATGGTGATGGATTTGGTGGCAAATATATGCCATTTTATGAAAACTTCTATGCGGGGGGATCAAGTTCACTGCGTGGATTTACCGGAAATACAGTGGGTCCTAGAGCAATTAACGTGTCTAATTGCACAGGTGATGATTTAAGTAAATGTACTTTAGGAGCACCGGGTGATGCTATCGGTGGTAATGCAATAGTCACGGTAACTGCCGAGCTTATAACACCTACGCCATTTTTAAGCGAAGAGTATAGTAATTCAATCCGAACCTCATTATTTGTAGACGCTGCAAGTGTTTGGGATACTAAGTGGAAAAATACTGCTGCGACGAAAGATAAAGATATCCCAGACTATGGTTCTCCTAGCCGCTATAGAGCTTCGTCAGGTGTTACCATTCAATGGGTATCGCCAATAGCTCCGTTAGTTTTTTCATATGCTGTGCCATTGAAAGACTACAAAGGGGATGAAACAGAAGAGTTCCAATTTAATATAGGTCGTACCTTCTAATAAGTATTAACAAAAAATATTTAATACCTGGATTATTTGATTATTAAATAATCCATACCTTACAAAAGTTGAAAGGAGTAGAGCGTGAAAAAATTTTTAAAAGTAGGTCTTATTGCTGCAACAATAATGAGTTCAAGTGCTTTTGCTGCAGACAAATTAGGAGTTGTGAACATTGCTTATGTCTTCCAAAACATGCCAGAACGCGCTGAAATAGCTAAACAACTTGAAGCAGAATTTAAACCGCGTGCAGAAATGCTCCAAAAAATGGAAAAAGAACTTCAAGATAAATTGAAAAAAATCAATACGGAAGGCGACAAAATGAAAGACGCAGACCGTGAGAAATTAGCAAATGAAATCAAAGCGCTTAGCGAAAAATTCTCTACTGAAGCTCAAACTTTCCAAAAAGA
The DNA here is from genome assembly GCF_042432445.1 of Thorsellia kenyensis. Lineage (NCBI taxonomy): Bacteria > Pseudomonadati > Pseudomonadota > Gammaproteobacteria > Enterobacterales > Thorselliaceae > Thorsellia > Thorsellia kenyensis. Next base: position 24,438 of record NZ_JBHLXE010000090.1, read on the forward strand.
TAATCAAGACAGAGAAGCGGTAAAACGTAACGAAATGCTAGAAAAAATCCAAGCTGAAGTGAAAGCTATTTCTGAAAAAGAAGGTTTTACAGTTGTTGTTGATTCTACAACTGTAACTTACCGAACTGATGCAAGTGATATTACTGAACGTGTTCTTGAAAAATTCACTAAAGCAAAATAAGGGCTGATATGTCAGGGCTTACTTTAAAAGAAATTGCAAGTCAAATCCAAGCAGAGGTATTAGGAGATGAAAACTTTACTATTCATAGACTAGCCTCTCTTTTGACTGCACAAAACGAAGACATTACGTTTTTATCCAATTCAAAGTATCGCTCTGATCTGAGTTTATGTAAAGCAGGTGCAATAGTACTAACAAGAGAAGATGCTGAGTTTTGCCCAGCTTCTATCAACCGCTTAGTTGTTAAAAATCCTTACTTTGCGTATGCTCAAATCGCCAAATTATTAGATACCACTCCTAAACCAGCTGAAGGAATCAATCCTACTGCTGTTATAGCAGAAGATGCGGTCTTAGGTAAAAATGTCTCGATAGGTGCAAATGCTGTCATTGAATCAGGTGTTCAACTAGGCGATGATGTAGTTATTGGACCGGGTTGTTTTGTAGGAAAGTATACTAAAATAGGCGCTAGAACGAAGCTTTGGGCTAATGTTAGTGTTTATCATGAAGTTGAAATTGGTGAGGATTGTTTATTTCAGTCTTCCACTGTTGTTGGATCAGATGGATTTGGTTATGCAAATCATCAAGGTCAATGGATCAAAATTCCACAATTAGGGCGCGTTATTATTGGAAATCGTGTTGAAATAGGTGCATGCACTACTATTGACCGTGGTGCTCTTGGAGATACCATCATCGAAGATGGTGTGATCATTGATAATTTATGCCAAGTAGCGCATAATGTTAAAATTGGGAAAAACACAGCGATTGCTGGATGTGTAACTTTAGCAGGTAGCTTGACAATTGGTGCTAACTGCCAAATTGGTGGAGCAAGTGTTTTAAATGGCCATATGGAAATTGCCGACGGCGTTATTGTCACTGGCATGGGTATGGTAATGCGGCCTATTGATAAGCCCGGTATTTATTCATCAGGTATTCCTCTTCAGACGAATAAGGAGTGGCGCAAAACTGCGGCATTAGTATTGAATATCGATAAAATGAATAAGCGCATCAAAGCGCTAGAAAACCAAGCAAAGTCTTAGGTTTAACTAGGTGACAACATTAAGTCAATCCATTGATTTGATGTTGTTGATATATTAAGAATAATAACTAATGCAAATATATAAAGTTGCATTAGTTATTATTCTATTTTGACAGGTAACTATTTTGACTACTCAAACTGATATTACTGTAGATATTGAAGAAATTTTAACATTATTACCTCATCGTTATCCTTTTTTACTTGTTGATAGAGTAATTAGTATTGATTTAGGTAAAACACTGACCGCAATCAAAAATGTGACATTTAATGAGCCTTTTTTTCAAGGCCACTTTCCTGGTAAACCAGTCTTTCCAGGCGTACTAATTTTAGAAGCAATGGCTCAAGCAACCGGTATTCTTGCATTCAAAAGCATGGGTAAACTAGCTGACGGGGAATTATATTATTTCGCTGCAGTGGATGAAGCTCGCTTTAAAAGACCTGTAATGCCAGGAGATCAACTGGTGCTTGAAGTTGAATTTATCAAAGAAAAGCGTGGTGTAGCAAGGTTTAAAGGGGTAGCAAAAGTAGATGGGCAAATTGCTTGTGAAGCCTCTATGATGTGTGCACGCCGTCGCGTAGGAGATTAATGTATGACCCAATTGATGCCTGATATTCATAAAAGTGCAGTAATTCATCCAAGTTCTGTGATAGAAGCAGGGGCCAAAATTGGTGAAAATGTCACCATAGGGCCTTTTTGTACAGTGAGTGGACAGGCAACAATTGGTGCAAATACTATTCTTAAATCTCATGTTGTGATAGAGGGAATTATTGACATTGGCGAAAGTAACATCATTTTCCCTTTTGCTGTTTTAGGCGGAGTGAATCAAGATTTAAAATATGCCGGAGAACCAACGAGGGTTACTATTGGTCATAGAAATTCAATTCGGGAAGGTGTGACTATTCAACGTGGTACGATACAAGGTACTGGTGTGACCGTTGTCGGTAACGACAATTTATTTATGGTCAATGCACATATTGGACATGATTGTATCGTAGGAGATAGATGCGTTTTTGCAAACAGCGCGACTGTAGCTGGTCATGTAACGATAGGTGATTATGTTATTATTGGTGGCTTAAGTGCTGTCCATCAATTTTGTGTCATAGGCCCTCATGTTATGGTCGGTGGTTGTTCAGGCGTTGTTCAAGATGTACCACCTTTTGTGATAGCTCAAGGTAACCATGCTACACCGTATGGTGTCAATATTGAAGGACTAAAACGCAGAGGATTCAGCAAACCTCAAATTCAAACTATTCGTCAAGCTTATAAAGCACTTTATCGTCAGGGGAATAGTTTAAATGATGCGAAAGAAGAGATTACTGGATTAGCTAACGAGGAACCTGCACTGACTCCTTTTGTTGATTTTTTTGCTGCCTCAACTCGTGGGATTATCCGTGGGGGAAACTGATCTTCAATTACGCCAATATAGTGATGAGCAGATTACTATTGGATTAGTGGCAGGCGAGGTCTCGGGCGATATATTAGGTGCCGGTTTAATTACTGAATTAAAAATGCGCTACCCTAATGCTAAATTTGTAGGAGTCGCAGGGCCACGTATGAAAGCTCTTGGCTGCGAGGCCTGGTTTGAAATGGATGAGCTGGCTGTGATGGGTGTGGTTGAAGTGTTAGCTCGACTACCACGTTTACTCTCTATAAGAAAGCAGCTTTTAAAACGTTTTACAGCGTTGCAACCGGATGTATTTATTGGTATTGATGCTCCTGATTTTAATCTCACTCTTGAACATAGATTAAAACAAACTGGTATTAAAACTGTTCACTATGTGAGTCCTTCTGTTTGGGCATGGCGTCAAAAGCGAATTTTTAAAATAGCTAAGGCAACTCATTTAGTTCTTGCACTACTTCCATTTGAAAAGGCTTTTTACGATAAGCATCAAGTCCCATGTCTCTTTGTGGGGCACACTTTAGCCGATAAACTCCCTCTAGTTGCAGATAAAATCGCTGCAAGGCAAGCCCTGAATTTATCAATAGATGGTCAATATCTCGCCATCTTACCAGGTTCAAGAACAGCTGAAATGTCTTTGTTAAGCCCGGTATTTTTAGCTTCCGCCATTAGATTAAAATCCCAATTCCCCAACTTACAATTTATTGTCCCTATGGTCAATGCCACAAAAAAGGCCATATTCGCAGAATTTTTAAAAAAATATGCACCTGATATTAATGTGCATATTTTTGAAGGCCAATCTACGGAAGTTTTGACTGCCGCTGATGCAACACTCCTAGCTTCGGGTACCGCGACATTAGAATGCATGCTGGCTAAATCTCCTATGGTTGTTGGTTATAAGATGAGAAAATTAAATTATTGGATAGGCAAGCAATTAGTCAAAACAAAGTTTATTTCTTTACCTAATTTATTAGCCGATAAGCCTATCGTTTTGGAGTTACTTCAAGATGAATGCCACGTTGAAAATATTGTTAAGGGTCTTACACCTCTCTTAGAATCACAAGATAATAATTTTGCGCTCAAATCTATATTTACTGACTTACATAAAAAAATCAAATGTAATGCTGATGAAAAAGCCGCAGAGGCAGTGATATCTTTAATAAATAAAAAAAGTGATTTTTGATTTTTCTTTAACTGAAAGTTGAATCTACAATCTATAATCAAGCGATTTAATACTGGTAATTATTCTATGACTACTTTAGTTCATATTTTAGGCTCTCCGATATCCCACCATACAGCAACTGTTTTGGCTTTTTTTCAAAGGTACCATGAAAAATATTTACAAGATCACGATGCGATAGAGTTTCTAGTGGCTTATGATCCTTTAGAATCGATAGATCTTGATGCAATTGCTTTAAAACACCTTAATCTTAAAATTCATTTTTATCCAGGTAAAAAAGCCCTTGCAGCAGCATTTAGGCAACATTATTTAGCTTACCCTACTGTAGAATATTTTTTGCATGGGCAATTTAATCCTACCATTTGGTTGGATATCTTGTTAGGAAAAATAGATCCCAAACGCTTAAAATGGCACGTTTGGGGAGCAGATCTTTATGAAGAGGAAAAATCTCTTAAATATAAACTTTTTTATATCATGCGCAGGCTTGCTCAGGCTAAAATAGGTCAAATCTATTCAACCAAAGGGGATGCTAGAATTTTAAAATCAAGAATATCTAACCCTAAAACAAGTACTTTATATTTTCCAACTAAAATGAATCTTTCTTTGACTCCAACTGAGAGCCAAAAACAACAAAGATTGGATAGACTAAAAGAGAAATATGTCCAGGATCGTAAAACAGTCCTTTTAGGTAACTCTGGGGATAAGACAAATAATCATATACTGGGTTTAACAAAACTATATAAAACGTTTGGCTCTGAAGTGAAGGTGATTATTCCAATGGGATACCCTCTCAATAATAAAGACTATATTAATAAAGTAAAACAGCATGCTGCGTCACTATTTTCTGACGAGAATGTACATATATTAGAGGAAAAAATTGAGTTTTCTGCCTATTTAGAATGCTTAGAATCTTGCGATTTGGCTTATTTTTTATTTGAACGGCAACAAGGAATAGGTACAATTTCGTTGTGTATCCAACTAGCAGTCCCTTTTGTTTTGCATCCATTAAACGCATTTATTGATGATCTCAAGGAAGAGAACATTCCATATCTAACTATCAAAGATAACATGAGCTATGAGCAAATATGTGACACTCAAACTAAGTTGAATCAACTGAAGTTGAATAAGATCAGCTTTTTTGAACCGAATTATTTGGGCGGATGGCACCAAGCACTCGGGTTACTTAAGGAGGATTAACGTGACTTTGGTTGAATTCAGTTTATTGCTGATTATCTATTTACTGTCGGTGGGATTTGTCGGCGGAATGACGATTATTGCCTATCGTAGGGATAAATTTAATTTTCATATTTTATTTTCGCTACTCTTTTTGCTCACATTTTATTTTGGTTTTCCATTTACATCTATATTAGTCTTTAATTACCAAGTTCAAGTTGAATCTATCAGCTCACTTTGTTTCACACTATTAAGTGCAACTGCATTTTACGGTCTGTATTCATTGATTTATCATGTTAGACTTATTCCTCAAACGGGTAATTTTTCCTCTAAATCGCATCAATGGCTCTCATTTACGAAAATTGAAGCCTACTTAACCATCACATTTTTACTCCTAATCGCACTTGGTACCTTAGGTGTTTTTTATGTACAAAACGGATTATTACTCTTTAAACTTTCAGGCTATAGTGATATTTTTTCCAATGATGTTTCAGGGGTTGCTTTAAAAAGATTTTTTTATTTTTTTATTCCTGCTGTACTTATTTTTTATTTTTTAAAGCCAACACAAATCCGGTGGTTAGCTTTTTTGGCTATTTGCAGTTGCTTCGGTTTTTTTACTTATGTTGTAGTAGGAGGAACCCGAGCAAATATTTTGATTGCTTTTGCTCTTTTTTTATTTATTGGGATCACAAGGCAGTGGGTTAAACTTTGGATGCTAGGCCTAGCAGGCTCTTTTGGGATTGTAGGGATGTTCCTACTTGCCATCAGACGATATGGGATTGAATTTAACGATCCCGAGGCATTTTATCATTTTCTTTACTTAACACGAGACACGTTTTCTCCATGGCAAAGTGTGGCTAATATATTTGATCATTATGATGCAATTGACTATCAAGGGTTAATGCCCATATTAAGGGATTTTTATGTTTTTATTCCCAGTAGCATTTGGCCAGAGAGACCCGATGCCATCGTTAATACTGCTAACTATTTTACCTGGGAAATTTTAAATGTATTCTCTGGTCTGGCGTATTCCCCCACTATGTTAGGATCCATTCTTATTATGGGTGGGGTTGGTCTTATACCTGTTGGCGCTTTTTTTGTGGCATTAATTATCAAATGGTTTGATGGGCTATACAAAGCAAGCTTGGTTGAAAGTAATATTTATACTCAAGCCATATTAAAAGCATTTTGTTTTGGTGCAATTTTTAATATGATAGTCCTTGTAAGAGAAGGACTAGATGCATTTTTCTCAAGATTGATATTTTTTGTACTAATTTATTGTTTATGTGTTATTTTAGCTAAAGTGACTTATTTAATCTTAGTATCTGGTCGCTATGTTTATACAAAAATAAAACAGTAAGAAAATAATTTTTAATCATTGTTATTCAATAAGGGGTCACAATTGAATAAGACTGCCACCTATGATATTAGAGGCTTTGCTATTTCTGGTTTTAAAAATGAATCGCAATTTTTAGACTTTTTATTTGCCAATAAAACGGTCAAAACAGGTGCTTTAGTTGCTATTAATGCCGAAAAAATTCTTACGGCAGAAACCAATGCACAATTAACAGAGTTGATTCAAAGCGCAGAGTTTAAATATGCTGATGGAATAAGCATAGTTAGAGGAATAAGAAAAAAATTTCCAGGTACGGAAGTTTCACGCATTGCAGGGGCTGATTTATGGCTATCTTTGATGCAACGAGCAGCCAAAGAAAATACACCTGTTTTTTTAATAGGTGGTAAACCTGAAACCTTACAAGCCACTGAAACCAAATTGATTGAATCGTTTGGTACACTGATAGTAGATAGGCAAGACGGTTATTTTACTCAAGAAGATGAAGAAGCTCTAATTAACCGTATTAAAGCGAGTGGTGCAAAAATAGTTACTGTCGCTATGGGTTCTCCTAAACAAGAACTCTTTATTAAAGCATGCAAAGAAATTTACCCTAATGCTCTTTATATGGGTGTTGGTGGGACGTATGATGTTTTTACAGGACGCGTAAAAAGAGCCCCTTTAATATGGCAAAAATGGGGTTTAGAGTGGTTGTATCGCTTGATTCGCCAACCTAGCAGACTCTCTAGGCAATTAAAATTATTCAAATTTGTCTATTATTACTATTTTAACAAACTTTAAATGAGGGCATTGCCCATCAGTGTTAATGGATAAGATGAAGAACAATCGAGATAAAGCACTGTATAAAATCCAAGATAAAGAGATCTGTCCTGCCTGTGGTGCAGATCTTTTAATTAAATCCAGCCGTCACGGCCCTTTTTTAGGCTGTGCAAACTATCCTCAGTGTGATTACATTCAGCCTTTGAAAGAAAGAAAAGAGAGTCTTGTATTAAAGGCGTTACCAGATAACCTATGCGATGTATGCCAAGAACATCTTGTAGTACGCCAAGGTAAATTTGGTTTATTTATTTGTTGTGTTAATTATCCTGATTGCGACTATATTGCACCTAATGTTGACGATGGGGTTAATGTAACTTCAAATAAATGTAATGAGGATGTTGCCTGCCCAAAATGTAGGATTGGTCAATTGATGGCAAGACAATCTAGATATGGCAAGACTTTTTTTGGATGTTCTTCCTACCCTAAATGTAAATTTTTGGTTAATTATCCGCCTGTAAAATATCAGTGTCCTCTATGTAATTTCCCTATTTTAGTCGAGAAAAAGCGAGTGAAAGGCCTTGTTTATGCATGTGCTAACAAACGCTGTGACTTTGAAATTGATTCTATAAAAGAATCTGAAAACAAACTGTCTTCAGATTAATTACTGAATACTACATTCCATTTTTACCTCTGTATAAGGGACTTAAATCTTATGATCACGCATATGCAACTTCACTCTGTTGACGCACTTATTCAGCGATTAAACGAGGGTGAGCTCATCGCTTATCCAACAGAAGCCGTATTTGGCTTAGGGTGCGATCCTGATAATGAACAAGCTGTTTTACATCTGTGCGCTTTAAAACAGAGACCTATTGAAAAAGGATTGATTTTGGTTGCAAGTCACTTCGAATTATTAACCCCTTATGTGGATATTTCTTTACTTACCCAACAACAATTAGAAAAAATACACGCTTCCTGGCCGGGACCTGTAACTTGGGTAATGCCAACAAAAAAAGATATTCCATATTATCTTAAAGGACAATTTGATACCTTGGCGGTAAGGGTATCTGCACACCCTATAGTGAGGGCGTTGAGTTTAGCATTTAACAGGCCCTTAGTCTCGACCAGTGCAAATGTCACAAGCCAACCGCCAGCAAAAACAGCAGAAGAAGTATTTATTCAATTTGCAGATAAGGTATTTATTTCTGAAGGTAAAATAGGGGATTTGGATAAGCCTACGTTGATAAAAGAGGCCTTAACAGGCAAAGTGCTGAGATATTAATGTCATAGTGCTCAAGATATTGTCTGGCATATACCTATCAAAGCTTATAATTTTAGAATGGTCTTTTTTTTCACTAATGCCTAATCCCACATTGAATTAGGCATTATTAATATGACTTAGTGTGAATCAGTCCTTAGCCTTGAGGACTCCAATGATATTGACTGCCTATCCCTAGTGGAATTTCAAATCCCCAAAAAATGAATAATGTTGCAGTAAGTACCAGCAATAAACCAATTGAATAAGGGATCATCATAGAGCAAAGCGTACCAACCCCTGTTCCTTGGAAATATTTTTGGCAATAAGAAATTAATAATGGATAGAAAGGAAACATTGGTGTCGCTACGTTAATTGCTGAGTCACTGATTCGAAAGCTTGCCTGAGTCAGTTCAGGAGAAATTCCTACCGCCATGAGCATAGGCACTAATACTGAGGCCATTACGGACCATTTAGCAGAGGCCGAAGTAATTAAAATATTCAGAATACCAGTTAAGATAATGACCCCAACAATTGTTACACCACTAGGTAAGTCCAAACTTCTAAGCATGTCAGCACCAGAAAATGCTAATAATGTGCCAATATTTGACACTTTGAACATATATAGAAATTGAGCGCAGAAAAAAGCAAACACAAAAAAAGAAATGAGTGTAGTAAGAATACTTTCCATAGATTTTACTATATCATTTGTATTTTTAAATTTCCCCGTTACATAACCAAAAACAATACCAGGAAGAGCAAAAAAAATAAAAATAATGGGTACTATCATGCTCATAATCGGTGCTTGGTTACTCGTTAATGACCCTTCAAAGCGTAGAAGAGAGTCTTGTGGATAAGCCCATAGAGTTAAACCAATGCAAAGCCCTATAAAGCTAAGCATGGCATATCTAAATCCTTTAGCCTCTTGTTTAGACATATAGGTCATTTCTTCTGTAGATCCCTTATTTTCACCATAAGTAATAGGAATATTTCTATTTAAACGTGGTTCAACCCACTTATCAGTCACAACCCAACAGACTCCGATGACACCTATTGTTCCCCCTAAACTGACAAAATAGTTACTGAGTACATTGACGCTGTAATTAGGATCAATAATATTTGCAGCACTTTGTGTAAGACCTTGCATGATAGGATCGATAGTTGAAGGCATGAAACTCGCAGAAAAGCCACCAGCTAGACCGGCAAATGATGCTGCAATACCCGCAAGAGGGTGCCTGCCATAGTTATAATACATTAAAGCAGCTATTGGCATTAAAAATACATATGCAGAGTCTGATGCCACATGACTGACTACTGCCACAAAAGCAACTAACGGGGTCAGTGCTTTTTTGGGGGTAATACGAAGTAGTTTTTTAAGTAAAGCTTGTAAAAAGCCACTTCCTTCAGCAATACCAATGCCTAAAGTAGCGACGATGGTAATACCAAGAGGTGGAAAACCCATGAAATTACTGACCAGTTTATTGATTAGATCGAGCATACCTTGTTCACTCAGCTGGTTAATCACTGCAATCGGTTCATTCGTCAAAGGATGAATATAACTGAATGAAATTTTTGACAAAAAATAGGAAAGAAATAAACAGATCAGAAAGGCAAAAAAGATCAAAACGGTAATATTAGGTATTTTATTGCCGACGCGTTCAATGGTATCTAAAAAACTCCCCTTTTGCATAGTGGGTGGATTGGCATTATCGGTTGTCATTATACACTCCTTTAATTGTTATAAGATTAAAAATGAGAACGGGAATTTGATGCGTTGCCATTTAGGTAATATGCGTGGTGCAGCTAAAAGAAATAAAGTCTATTATTGCAATACGTAAATTTGACGATCTCTTTCTCTTTTTGTCTGTTTTCTTGCAGATGTAGATATGCAAAATGAACTTCATATATGGAACATACTTTTGTTTAGGTTATGTCAAATTAATGCATCAAATGAGCCATTTCTTATAATAACAGAAATAAATGGTACTGCTAGATTTCGTGTTAAATGAAATCTTACCAAGATGCATAATTAATTGTAATACTTACAATAATTTATTTGATGATGAAGGAAAAATTTATCAAAATAAAAAAAAATCAAGAGGCGAGTATTAAACCTACATCTTGGCAAATAATTTGCTACAATATCTATTATTAGCCTGTTATTTTAAGGTTCAATTTAATTAAAGAGATGAAATATATGTTTGCAAACTTATCTGAAAGATTATCTAAAACACTACGGAATATCAGTGGACGTGGTCGTTTAACAGAAGAAAATATCCAAGATACATTACGCGAAGTGAGAATGGCCCTATTAGAAGCCGATGTCGCTTTACCGGTTGTCCGTGAATTTATAAAACAAGTCAAAGAGAGTGCTTTAGGCCAAGATGTAAATAAGAGCCTAACGCCTGGCCAAGAATTTGTAAAGATTGTTCAAAGACAATTAGAAATTGCGATGGGTGATGTCAATGAAAGTTTAAATCTTGCCGCTCAACCTCCTGCAGTTATTTTAATGGCTGGCTTGCAAGGAGCAGGAAAAACAACCAGTGTAGGTAAACTAGCAAAATTTTTAAAAGAGAAACATAAGAAAAAAGTACTTGTGGTCTCTGCGGATATTTATCGTCCTGCAGCCATTAAACAACTTGAAACTCTAGCAAATCAACTTGACGTCGCTTTTTTTGCATCGAACACAGAGCAGAAGCCTGTTGATATAGTGACAAACGCTTTGCAGCACGCTAAATTGCAATTTTTTGATGTGCTGATTGTCGATACTGCAGGTCGTCTCCATGTTGATAGCGACATGATGGATGAGATAAAAAAAGTCCATCAAGTGCTTAATCCGATAGAGACACTCTTTGTTGTTGATGCGATGACAGGACAGGACGCCGCTAATACTGCCAAAGCATTTAACGAGGCTTTACCATTAACTGGTGTAATATTGACCAAAGTTGATGGGGATGCTAGAGGGGGGGCTGCGCTTTCAATAAGACATATCACGGGAAAACCGATAAAATTTTTAGGGGTGGGTGAAAAAACAGACGCATTAGAACCATTTTACCCAGAAAGATTAGCATCAAGAATCTTAGGTATGGGAGATGTACTTTCTCTTATTGAAGATCTTGAAAGTAAGGTAGATAAAGCCCAAGCTGAAAAAATGGCAAATAAGCTCAAAAAAGGGGAGTCTTTTGATTTAAATGATTTCTTAGAGCAACTTCAGCAAATGAAAAAAATGGGTGGGATGGCTAATTTAATGACGAAACTTCCAGGTATGGGAAACCTACCTCAAGGGGCTATGGATATGGTTGGAGATAAATCCATGGCAAAAATGGAAGCAATTATCAACTCTATGACGCTTAAAGAACGCTCTAAGCCAGAGATAATTAAAGGTTCTCGAAAAAAACGAATTGCGACTGGTTCAGGAACTCAAGTGCAAGATGTAAACCGTCTTCTAAAACAATTCGATGATATGCAAAGAATGATGAAGAAAATGAAAAAAGGCGGCCTTGCTAATATGATGAGAGGAATGAAAGGAATGATGCCCCCTGGTATGTTAGGCAGATGATTTATTTCTTTTCAACGGCTTTATTCGGTTTGAGTCTTGCTTTTTAGCTTAAATTAAGTAGAATACCTAGTCTTATTTGAAATGGGCAAGAATGCTCATTTTTTATAAGCGGGGTTAAAATTTTAGTATTTAGTTTATTAAATCAATAGCTTAACCCAAAATTACTTTACCTTTAAGATAAATACCCTAATTTAATTTAGCTCTATTTATCCAATTTATATAATGAGGATGTTATGGTAACAATTCGTTTAGCTCGTGGCGGTTCTAAAAAACGCCCATTTTATCAAGTGGTTGTGACAGATAGTCGCAATTCTCGTGATGGTCGCTTCATTGAGCGTTTAGGTTTCTTCAATCCAGTAGCTTCTGGTCAAGCTGAAACTTTACGTTTAGATCTTGATCGTATCAACCACTGGATTGGTGTTGGTGCAACTGTATCAGATCGTGTAGGCCAACTTATCAAAGAAGCTAAAAAATCAGCGTAAGTTGCTTTAAGCTTGTTTGAATCAGCAATCTTTTAACATCAGTAATGAATATTTATGCAATCTAAAGCTAAACATACGCTAAATCGTCCTATTGTTGTCGGTAAAATCGGAGCTCCTTATGGAGTCAAAGGATGGTTAAAGTTATTTCCTTCAACGGAAGATAAAGAAGCTATCTTTGATTATATGCCTTGGTATTTAAGATCTAAAGGCCAACTCAAATTAGCCGAAGTCGATGAATGGAAGTGGCATGGACAAGATTTGATTGTTAAATTAAAATCTATTGATGATAGAGATATTGCGCATTTATTGACTAATGCTGAAGTCGTGATAGAAGAAACTGATTTACCTCTCTTAGATGACGGGGAATATTATTGGAAAGACCTCATTAATTGTCGTGTTTCTACTGAAGCAGGCTATGATATGGGTGTTGTAACCGAATTGATGGAAACTGGATCTAATGATGTATTAGTGGTCAGGGCAAATTTGAATGATGCATTTGGTGCAAAAGAGAGACTAATTCCCTATCTTGATGAAACGGTGATTAAATCTGTTGATATTGTAGCAAAAAACATTATTGTTGATTGGGATCCTAGTTTTTAATGCACATTGGTGTAATTAGTCTTTTTCCTGAAATGTTTCAAGCGATTACCGATTATGGCGTGATTGGTCGAGCAGTAAAAGAAAAGCGTTTAAAGGTAGATTTTTTTAATCCTAGAGACTTTACACACGATAGACATCAAACTGTTGATGATCGTCCATATGGCGGTGGTCCAGGGATGTTAATGATGGTGCAACCTTTAAGTGACGCAATTTTGAGTGCCAAATCTCACCTAGGTGAAGAAACGAAAGTGATTTATTTATCACCTCAAGGCCAAAAGTTGACACAAACAGGTGTATCTACATTAAGCCAACATTCGACTCTTATTTTAATTTGTGGTCGTTACGAGGGCATTGATGAGCGTGTGATTGAAACTTTAGTTGATGAAGAGTGGTCTGTCGGCGATTATGTGCTGAGTGGTGGAGAATTACCTGCCATGGTACTGATTGACGCTGTAGTGCGCTTATTACCAGGTGTTTTAGGTCATGCAGAGTCCGCGGTAGAAGATTCTTTCGTTAATGGATTATTAGATCATCCTCATTACACGCGACCTGAATTATTAAACGGTTTGCAGGTACCAAAAGTTTTACTTTCTGGTAATCATGCAGAAATTCGTCGGTGGCGATTAAAGCAATCCCTCGGACGTACTTGGCAAAGAAGACCCGATCTTCTTAATCATCTAGCTCTGACTGATGAGCATAAAAAATTGTTGACGGAATATCAACAAGAACAAAATTAATTCTTATTTTGTTTTTCATTCAGTTTATCTAGCAATAGGAAAAAATTATGAGCAACATTATTAAACAATTAGAACAAGAACAAATGAAAAAAGACGTCCCTGCATTTCGTCCTGGTGATACAGTCGAAGTGAAAGTATGGGTTGTTGAAGGATCAAAAAAACGTTTACAGGCTTTTGAAGGCGTAGTTATTGCTATTCGTAATCGTGGTCTTCATTCTGCATTTACTGTACGTAAAATTTCAAATGGTGAAGGTGTTGAGCGTGTATTCCAAACACACTCTCCTGTCATTGACAGCATATCTGTAAAACGTCGTGGTCTTGTACGTCAGTCTAAACTTTACTACTTACGTGAGCGTACTGGTCGTTCTGCACGTATTAAAGAGCGCTTAAATCGTGTAAATTCACGCGGTTAATATTTGATATAATCAAATTTTAACAATAGAAAAAGCTCGGTTTTTGCCGAGCTTTTTCTATTGTAGATTATCTTCTGTTTTTATTTAACAGGAAATAAGAAAACTAAATAATGAATAATAAATAAGAAACTATAAACTGCTTGAATTCGTATGTTTAGTCAGTAATAATAAATAGACATTAATTCCATCGTCTCTATTTATGTGAGATGATGCCACCTGAAAACTTTATAAGAGTCTGATATGTCAATGAATGATGAAACATTGCCTTTAATATTTACAGATAAAGCTGCTAATAGGGTAAAAACATTAATTACCGAGGAAGAAAATCCTAATCTAAGATTGAGGGTTTATATCACTGGTGGTGGTTGTAGTGGCTTCCAATATGGCTTTATGTTCGATGAGAAAGTGAACGAAGATGATTTCACTATAGAAAAGCAAGGGGTTGCACTTGTGGTTGATCCTATGAGCTTACAATATCTCATTGGCGGTACGGTAGATTTTTTAGATGGTTTAGAAGGATCTCGATTTGTTGTGAATAATCCTAATGCAACCAGTACCTGTGGCTGTGGTTCCTCCTTTAGCGTTTAATTCTTTAATGCTTCATAATAGATCCTATACCTATGATTAGCACATTCGCAAAAGTATCGGTATAGGATGTTGTTTGAATTCTTGACTTTAGCATTAGCCAATTGAGTATTTTTTGTTAATAAATTCATCTAAAAGAGTGTTAAGCCCTTTGATGGTTTGTTGTTTGGAAAAAAATAGATGATAAAGTTCAGCTATAGATCTTTTTAGATAAAGATTATGTTCTTCAATGTTTTTTTCGGTTTGCTTTTGAGTCTTGGCATGAAATTTTGTCCATACTAATCCCTCAGCTGTCATCTCATACTTTTGATTGGCTAGTGTTTGTTGACATTCAACTAATTTTTTAGCTAAACTTTCTTCCATTAGCCTAAACGTATTATCAGATAATGTAAGAGATATTTGAGGTAAATATTGCATTGCTAGCTCAATAATGATATGAAAATCTTTGGCTTTTTTTGCACTTGCAAGCTGCTTCATGAGATCCATATACTGAGTTTTATCTTCACTATCAGCGAGTTTATCTGGATGAAATTTATGCGCAAGCTGCCTATACAGTTTATTGATCTCATCGTTATCTAATAATTTTTCTGCTTGCGAACTCTCTTGGTTTTGCTGTGCAAAATCGTTTTCTTCATCTGTATTAAAATCAAAATCAAAATCAAAATCAATTTGTTCTTCTTGACTAGAAAAAAAATCATTTTTTTCTTGTTTCTCTAATTCATTTTCTAATGCATCGACAATAGATAGAAGCTCTTGCATATCAAATTCAAATTCTCCTAATTCATTCCGCTCCTCAATGTAATTGGGATCTGGTTTAAAAAAAGGATCGCTAAACAAGTTATCTCGGAGATCTGGATTCGTCAGCAGAGCAACCCACTGCTCTTTTGATAAAAGAGGAAGATCTTGTTCATATTCTTCCTTAAGTGTTTCTTGCAGAATTTTTAATAGATTATTGATTTGAGAATGGAGATCTAATGTTGGATTAAGGGTCACCTTCGGATCAATACCAAATTTTTCAAAGCGAGCTTTAATGGCCTCAGCTTGAAATTCAATAACATCATCTAATTGAACACTTTGCTCTCCTATATTAAATGGATTACTAGTGATGTTATTCTTTAAGTCGTTGATCCAAATTAATAAAGCATCAAGGCGGTTATCAGATAATGATTTATAGGGAATAAAACGGATAAGCTCAATAATTACGCCTTTTAGGCATTTACAGTAGTTAATTTCAGTTTCAGCAATCATTGACTGCGTTTTTTCAAAAAGTGCTTTTTTATCTTTAGATAATTTTGTTATTTGTGATTCTATTTTTTCTATTTTGTTTTTAAGATCATGGATTCGCTTCCATTGACTTTTAGAAACGGATCTAGGTTTTTGCTCGATAAGATTAAGATTTTTATTCATTTAGTAGTTCTCATTTTTTTATGATACGAATTTATACACGGATCAAAGAAACGATTGTAGTAAGGTTAAAATGAAATTTAACTTATTTTTTTAGTGCAGCTTTGCACAATTCTAGTGTTACCTTATATGATTTTTCAAAAGCTTTTAATGGTAAAAATTCAAATGCTGAATGAAAATTATGGGCTCCAGTAAAATAGTTGGGTGTGATTACCCCTTTTGCAGCAAGTGCACTGCCATCGGTACCGCCCCGCATGGGGATAATTTTAGGCTCAATTTGTAATGTCTGAAAGACAGATTTTAATAGATCAATTGAAGTCGTATCACCACCATTTTGAAGACTATTCGCAATATTGCTATACACATCTTCAATATGGCAATTTATTTTTGCCGTAGGATAGTTTTTTTGCATTTTTTCGATTTGCTGCATAAGAAACTGTTTACGTTTTTCATAATTTGTTAAATCAAAATCTCTGATAGAAACCCCAGCTTTAGCTTCATTTTGATTAGCTTGTAGCGAGTTAAACCAAAAATAACCCTCTCTACCTTCAGTATGCTCTGGTGTATCTTTAATATCAAAGCATCCCATTAAATCTTGTATGATACGAAGAGGATTGACTAAAACATTTTTTGCTGACATTGGATGCGCAGTCACTCCTTCGATATGAATAAATGCAGTGCCAGCATTAAATGTTTCATAAATAAGTTCGCCTGTCTCACAACAATCTATTGTATATGCGAAGTCTACTTTAAATCTAGACAGATCTAATAACTTTGAACCTCTCAAGCCAATTTCTTCATCGGAA
The DNA here is from genome assembly GCF_042432445.1 of Thorsellia kenyensis. Classification (NCBI taxonomy): domain Bacteria; kingdom Pseudomonadati; phylum Pseudomonadota; class Gammaproteobacteria; order Enterobacterales; family Thorselliaceae; genus Thorsellia; species Thorsellia kenyensis. The sequence continues at coordinate 41,359 of NZ_JBHLXE010000090.1, forward strand.
ACAAAGCTGATATAAATATCACCATGTGGAGTATCCGGGTTTTCATTAAAATAGGCAACCATTTCCATGACAGCAGTGATGGCTGCCTTATTATCCGCTCCAAGAACACTTGTGCCATCACTGAAAATAATCTCTTCATTAAGGTATTTTTTTATTTCAGGGCGTTCATTCACGCGCAACCAGATATTCTTTTCGGAGTTAAGGCATAAATCTGAGCCTGTAAAGGTTAATACCTGTGGTTTTATATCTGGGTTTAAGCCGACATCGACAGTGTCTGTATGAGCACAAAATCCAATAGTATAGGCATTTTTTGTATTACCTGGTATTCTTGCCGTCACATTGGCATATTCATCAATATGCACATCTAGGCAGTTCAATTCTGTCAATTCTTTAGCCAAGCAGTGAGCCATATCCCATTGTCCTTTAGTGCTGGGAACCTGAGTGGCAGACGCGTCACTTTGACTCGTAATGCTTAGATAGTTAAAAAAACGAGATTTTAGCTTTTGTTGTATTGGGGTTGTAATTGTCATGGGAGCTCCTTGCTCAGTAATTTTTGATGACTTTGCATTTTAAAATGAATAATTTACGTAATTACTTTTAAAAATGCTTTTAGGGATGTATCAGTTATTTATTGTAGTAAACATGATAATAGATTTACTCAAATAGTGAATTTATCTCGTCAAAACTGAATCCCCTGCTTTGCAAAAATCGTGCAATTTTTGCTTTTTCGTCAAGAGGAGCTTTGGGATTAAATGAGATAAATTTTTTGTAGGCTATTTCTTTTGCCAACTCAAACCAATCTATACCAGATTCTTCTAGGCATTGATTAATTAATGCTACATTGATGCCTTTTTGATATAGGTTTTGCTTTAGTTTGTTTTTCCCTGTACCTTTTTTATGTTGTGTAGCGATATAGTTTCGAGTAAACCTAACATCATCTATCCATTTATGCTCTTCGCAATAGAGGATCACTTCATCGATTATAGCTATTTGCTGAGTGCTTAATTGATTATTACTGCTAGAAAAATCATAATCTGTGTGCGAAAAATCCTCAGTAAATTCATCAAATTGTTTCGCGTTTTTATTTTGAATGGGGTGAGAGGATTTATTTTTTAATAAACAAAATTTATTTAATTTAATACTTAACTCATGGCTACTATGATCTCGTTTTGCCAAATAATATTGGGCAAGATTAAGGAGCGTTTTAAAATTAAGTGATTCTTTCATACTTAAATTCATAGAAAACTCCTCATTACATCCTCATCAATTATTTATTTTTATCTATCGTGGTAACTGTGGGTTGAGCAGTCTGTTGCTGCTTGAAAATAGCCTTAAGCTCAAAAACACCGAATAAAAAGAGTCTAATTTTTTGACCAGATGTTAATGGGCCTGATTTGGCAGACATCACAGACATCATTAACACTTTGAGGCAGTTTGTTATCGCCATAAAAGCCAAAATAAAATAGAGGAAATAGTGAATAGGTGGCTTGACGGGGTAAACTACATTATACAGTAAGAAAAACCAAACTGAGAGCATGAGTAGACGGCCAAGATGAATGAGCATAGTAGATCCTTAAATAGTTTCAGTTAATTTAAATGAGAGATTGGCTATTGACGCCATAAACAGGCCTTGCCCTTTTTCATTACAGTGTCTAATCTTTGTTCATGCGCATTTAATTCTTCATCGGAAGCATACACAATACGCAATGGTTTTTTCTTCTCAATATAAACAGGTTCATTGGTTTGTATGATTTTTTCTTGCTCATTTTCTAAAGAAGCCAAAGAGAGAGCTGTTTGTCCTCCCGTCATCATTAAATAGACATCAGCTAAAATTTGGGCATCTAGCAAAGCGCCATGTAATGTTCTTTTACTATTATCAATACCTAGCCGAGAGCATAATGCATCTAAACTATTCCTTTTACCTGGAAACTGCTTTCTGGCCAGTTGTAATGAGTCTGTTACTTGGCAAATTGAGTTTGTGCTTAATTCTTTACCCAGCAAGCGAAATTCATAATCCATGAAACCGACATCAAAGGGGGCATTATGAATAATTAGTTCACTGCCTTTAATGAAATCAATAAATTCGTCAAAAATCTCTGAGAATTCTGGCTTATCATCCAAAAATTCATCCGAAATCCCATGAACTCTGAAAGCTGGGAAGTCAACTAATCTATTGGGTTTTAAATACACATGAAAGTGTTTTCCTGTTAGGCGCCTGTTGATGACTTCCACTGCCCCAATTTCAATTATCCGATGCCCTTCATAGGTAACACCAAATTTATTCATTCCCGTAGTTTCTGTATCAAGAATAATCTGACGTGTTTGCATTTTTATCTGTCTTTATCGGTTTATAAGAAAACAAAAGTGAAAAAATAGAGTAATAATCTCAATATTTAAATTATATCACAGCTAAAAAAATCATTTAGTATATAAAAATTGTATAATGCTATTTTTAATGAAAATAGAGAACTGACAAGGATAAGAATTGAAACAGATTAATATTTTTACGGATGGCTCCTGCCTTGGTAATCCAGGGCCTGGTGGATATGGGGCTATTTTGCGTTATAAAGAGCACCAAAAAGAGTTAAGTGCAGGTTTTTTTATGACCACTAATAATCGAATGGAATTACTAGCAGTGATTGAAGCTTTAAATTCATTAAAGGAACCTTGTCAGGTTATTTTAATGAGTGACAGCCAGTACATGAAAAATGGTATCACAAAATGGATTTTTAACTGGAAAAAAGATGACTGGGCTGTGGCTAAACGAAAATCGATAAAGAATATTGATTTATGGAAAAGGTTGGATGATGCTGTTAAACCACATAAAATTGAATGGCTTTGGGTAAAAGGGCATTCGGGGCATCCTGAAAATGAACGTTGTGATGAATTAGCAAGGAATGCAGCGTTGTCTCCTCGATTTGAAGATGATGGTTATCTGCCCAGTGATGATTAGAGTCGATTTAAAAATTTACCTAAACATACCTCGTTGAATTAATGACATATGAGTTACCATTCGCTAAAATAGCTTTACCTTAAGGAGGTAAATGATGTCGACACCTATTACACTAATAACTGGCAGTTCACTTGGAAATGCCGAATATGTTGCAGAAAGCCTTGAACCTTTTTTGGCGAATTCAGGTTTTAATCCTGAAATCAAGCATGGGCCAGAATTAGCGGAGGTCCCAAAAGTAGGTTTTTGGTTAATTATTTGCTCGACACATGGTGCGGGAGATGTTCCTGATAATTTACTCCCTTGGATAAATGATATTATTGACTCTTCCCCTGAGTTAAGTCAGGTCAAATTTGGAGTCATAGGCTTAGGGAGTTCGGATTATGATCTATTTTGTGGCGCTATTGACACAATAATACAAGAGCTCCTTCGCTGTGGAGCCACAAAAATTGGTGAAACACTCAAAATAGACGCACTTGATGATAGATTACCTGAAGAGATTGCTCAAGCGTGGATTGAAGAGTGGATAGATATAGCCCAAAGTAATTAAATTATCACTGATATAAATTAGCTAGTTTTATATTAAAATAATGAATTAATTTTTATTTACAAGGATTTATTATGCTCAATGCAATCAAAATTTTTTTACAACATATACTGCCAAAGCAAGCTTTAACCGTGTGTGCAGGTTACTTGGCTAAAAAAGAGTTAGGTTGGTTCACACAGTTAATTATTAAAGGATTTATCAAATTATACAAAGTTGACATGAGTGAAGCCATTCATTCTGATCCTAAAGACTATGCAAGTTTTAATGCCTTTTTTACGCGTGCTTTAAAAGAAAACATGAGGCCTTTCAGTGAGAAAAATCAAGAGCTTGGATTTCCTGCAGATGGGCAATTAAGTCAATTTGGAGATATTGAAGGAGAAGAATTAATTCAAGCTAAAGGACATACCTACTCTCTAACAGCCTTACTTGCGGGTAATCCTCTTTTGGTAGATGCTTTTGCTAATGGTAAATTTGCAACAATTTATCTTTCTCCAAAAGATTACCATAGGTTGCACATGCCTTGTGATGGCGTTTTGCGAGAAATGATTTATGTACCTGGCTCACTTTATTCAGTTAACTTATTAACTGCAGCGAATATACCTAATTTATTTGCGCGTAATGAGAGAGTGATCTGTATTTTTGATACTGAATTTGGTCCTATGGCTCAAATTTTAGTGGGAGCAACCATAGTAGGCTCAATTGAAACGGTATGGTCTGGTGTAATTACCCCACCACGTGACGGCATCATACAAAGATATACTTACCCTAAAGAGGGCGAGGTTGATGATTCATTAGTGATTAAATTAAAGAAAGGCGAAGAGATGGGGCGTTTCCAGTTAGGCTCTACAGTAATTAATTTATTCAGTGAACAAAAAGTAGATTTTTCTGAGGATTTAGTAAAAGGACAGACAACACGTTTAGGTCAAACGTTTATGGTAAAGCAATCTAATTAGGTTGCTTATCTGCTTGCTATAAAGAATGATTAGGTTTTTTTTCTTTACACCTCTTAATCTGGTGGATAAAGATTAAGAGGTGTTGTTTATTATTTATAAGTTTTTTATATATTGATAACAACATCCTTAGTAGTCCGCAAAAGCTGGTAATACAGATAAAATGCCATGTTATCAATCTTAATCTATTTGCTTATTAGCCTTCATTATACATATCTAAATTTTCCACATCGTGGCTGGCTTTAATGGCTAATTTGTCGGCCTTGCGGATCGCCTCTAACCGATTAAAATAAGCTTCATTCACCTCATCACTCGCGTAAATTCCATCGAAAACAGAGCAGTCAAATTCGGTCAGTTGAGGATTTTCTTCTCTTATTGCTGCTTTCAAATCTTCTAAATCTTGAAAAATAAGTTTGTCTGCACCAATCAGTTGTCTAATCTCTTCTAATTGCCTGTCATGAGCAATTAACTCCGTGACGCTAGGCATATCTATACCATAGACATTAGCAAAACGAACTTCAGGGGCGGCAGACGCTAGGTAGACATTTTGGGCACCAGCTTCTTTAGCAAGGTTCATTATTTGCTCAGATGTTGTACCTCTAACAATCGAATCATCGACGAGTAGCACATTTTTCCCTTTAAATTCGCCCGCATTCGCATTCAGTTTACGTCTTACAGAAGCGCTTCTTGTTGCTTGACCAGGCATGATAAAAGTACGCCCTACATAACGATTTTTAACGAACCCTTGACGATAAGGTTTGTTGAGAATTCTAGCGATTTCAAGTGCAGAATCGCAAGAAGTTTCTGGAATAGGGATAACAACATCAATCTCTACCTCCTTCCATTCCCGTGCTATTTTTTCCCCGAGTTTTTTACCCATATTTAATCGAGCATTATATACTGAGACCCCATTAATCAATGAGTCAGGTCTTGCAAAATAGACATATTCAAAAATACAAGGACGTAATTGGGTCTCTTCAAGACAAAGGCGGGCGTGTAGCTCACCTGTTGCGCTAATGTAAATTGCTTCACCAGGCAAAATATCTCTTATCAATTTAAATCCCAGGGTATCTAATGCAACACTTTCAGATGCGACCATATATTCGGTTTTTTCAATCTGTTTGCTCTCGTGTGTAGAGAGAGATTTTCTTTCACCAAGCACAAGAGGCCTGATTCCGAATTTATCTCTAAAAGCAATTAATCCATAGCCACTTATCATTCCAACGCAGGCATACGCTCCGGTTAATCGGGCGTGTGTTCTTTCTATTGCATCAAAAATAGCATCTGGTGTTAAAGCGGATGATGTACATTGGTTTAATTCACTGGCAAGCACATTAAGCAACACCTCAGAGTCGGATGTTGTATTAATATGCCTTTTATCCTTTAAGTAAAGAGACTCTCTTAGACTGTCTGCATTAGTTAAATTACCATTATGTGCGAGCGTAATACCGTAAGGATAATTGACATAAAATGGCTGGGCTTCAGAAGCACTAGAGCTACCCGCGGTAGGGTATCTTACATGACCAATCCCCATGTGACCTTGAAGCCTTTGCATATGTTTTAGTGCAAATACATCCTTGACAAGACCATTTGCTTTTCTTAACCGAAATGCACCTTGGGTATCAAGAGTAACAATACCTGCAGCATCTTGACCTCTATGCTGTAAAACCGTTAAGGCATCATAGATAGATTGATTAACAGGGGAAACTCCAACAACACCGACAATTCCACACATAACATAGCTCCTAGAGGGGGTAGTTAAGCCTAAAATTAAATTTTAGGCTTGTTCATATATTCTGAAAATAATTGAGACGAAGTTTTTAAGTAATCAAAAAACCAATGCTGAATCGGTTTGAATTTAGGTATTAACTGTGAATTTTGCCAATCTTCAGATGTCCCTAGACCAGTAAAAGCATCAGCAAATAGCAACATTGCAGCCATCAGTAATATACCTCTGACAGCACCAAAGCACATCCCAAGCAACCTATCAGTACCGCTAAGCCCTGTTTTATCTACGAGTTTACCAATTAAATGATTCACAATACCAGAGACAATAAGAGTAGCACAAAAAAGAAGAGCGATAGCTGTTGCATTTCTTAAAATGATATCTTCTATACCAGTAAAAAATGCCGCTAGATAAATATAAAATTTACTGGCAATAAAAAAAGCAGCTATCCAACCAATTAATGAGAGGGCCTCTCTAACAAAGCCTCTGATTAAACTAATAAGGGTAGATACACCCACTATTCCTAAAATAATATAATCAATCCAAAGTAGTGTATTCACAGATATTTACCATGTTAAGTAAGAATAAACCGAAAGAGCTTTCTATTAAAATTGTATTTATGTACTTATTTTAAAGCCACTATTTTACCATCAAGTCCAGTCATCTCTTTGAGATTAGGTATCTCAATCTCAAGGGCTTCTTTTGAATCACTAGGGCCAATGAATACTCTGGTGAGTGTCGTTGTTTTAAGTAAAAAGGCGTTATATTGTTTTGTTTTTAAAAATTCAACCAGTTCTACCGCACGTTCATGATTTGATAGAGTGGCGAGTTGAATGATATATTTTCCAGTAGCAACATTTTTTGTAGCCTGATCTGTTGGTGAGGAATTGGTTGAATTACTATTATTTAGTTGATTACTTAAGTTCTCTATAGAAGGCTCTTGGTTTATATCAGGAGGTGGATTAGAAACAGATTGCATCGTTTCTTCAGGACTTACAGCTTGATTCGGAACAATTGGTTGCTGTGTTATGCTATTGTTCAGCTGATTTTGAGCTTCATAATTAGCAATAGCGACTTCTTGTTTTCCTTGGTTTTTTGATTCATCGTTTTGCAAATAGGTACTTGTGGGTGTATAAAGTGGTATGGCCTTAGGATATTGATCGTCATTCCATTTTTTACCATCAAATAGACTAGGTAAAATAGCTACACTTATTCCAACCAGTATGACAGTGCCAACTAATTGTTTTTGAAACTTGCTCGCCACCGAATACTCCTGCTTTGTATGTTTAATTATAATAAGAATCTTGTATTAATCTAGTTGCATAGGCTCAGGGCAAAGAGCGAGATATTCAGCTACCGTATAAAAAGATCCGCAAATCACAATAATATCACCCGTTGCTAGTAATGAGTTTACTTTCTCTAGTGCTATATTCATTGTGTTATAGGTAAATACCATTTCATCAGAATTTAAATTAGGGAGTGATTTTAATTTATCAGATAAAAGATAAGCACTAGCGCCTCTTGCTCCGTCAAGGGATATACAATGCCAACTATCAATAACATCGGTCAGAGGTAATAGAGTGTTTTGGATGTCTTTATCTTGTAGCATACCAATAATTAAGTGGATTTGGCAATTGTGTGTTTGTGTACTTATCTCTTTTTTTAGTTTTACTAGCTGATTAGTTAAGTATCTAGATGCGTGTGGATTATGTGCGACATCTAAGATCACTTGTGGGATTTCTAGTGATTTGATAGTTTCAGTAGGGTCTTTTTCCTGTACTATAGTGATTGTTTGTGTTTTAACTACCTGAAATCTTCCCGGCATGGAAACTTTTGATAAAGCCATACGAATGATTTCTGGGGTGATACGATCTTTCCCACCATTTAAAAAGCCACTTATATAAAGTGTAGCAATAGCTGTTGCAGCGTTTGCGAGGGGAACTTTTGGGTAAGGGAGATTGTTTAGACAAAAATCTGGGCCGTGCCAATGCCAATAATCAGCGTTTTCTGTATAATGCCATGATTGACCCACTTCAAATAAAGGGGTGTTTAGGCGTTTAGCTTCCTCTATCATGGTTTCTGGGACGAAAGGCTCACCGATCACAGCTGGGTTATTGCTTCTAAAAATCCCAGCTTTTTCTTTCGCAATGGCCTCTCTATCATCTCCTAACCAATCGATGTGATCAATATCAATTGAGGTAATAACTGCTACGTTGGCATCTATGATGTTGCATGAATCTAATCTGCCTCCTAATCCTACTTCAAGGATAACGATATCTAGTTGAGCTTGTTTAAATAGATGAAGTGCACTTAATGTACCGAATTCAAAATAGGTAAGTGTTAGGCTGCCTCTATTGTTCTCTAAATAATTAAAAGCATCAACATGTTTGATATCTGCTAATTCCTGGCCATTTATTCTCACTCGTTCATTATAATGGAGTAAATGAGGGGAACTATAAACACCGACCTTAAATCCAGCTTCTAAAAAAAACAATTCAAGTGATCTGCAGGTGGTTCCTTTTCCATTAGTCCCACCAACAGTAATAATTAATGGGGCAGGTTTTAATAGATCTAAATTTTTAGCCACTTCAAAAGAGCGTTGCAATCCCATGTCGATTGACTGGGTATGAATTGTTTCCAAATAGGCAAGCCAAGTGTCTAGATCATCATTGATTGATGGAGGAGTTTTATTATTTGTCGCGTCTAAGATCTCTTTCATAACAGCAATTAAAGTTGGAACGACACATAATTTATATGTGCCGTTTGATAAATAGTTAAGTAGAAATTATTCTCCACTTACTGGTTCGACATCAAGAGGATCTGCATTTAATACGTCAGCAGATGGTTGTGGTTGATTGGTTAATTTTGCAATCAAACAAGCAACTCGCACACGCATTTCAGGGCGACGGATTATCATATCTATAGCGCCTTTTTCTATTAAAAATTCACTACGCTGAAATCCAGGAGGGAGGGTTTCTCTCACTGTTTGCTCAATCACTCTAGGGCCCGCAAAACCTATTAAGGCATTAGGTTCAGCAATATTAATATCCCCTAGCATCGCTAAGCTTGCGGAAACACCACCCATAGTAGGATCAGTCATGACTGAAATATAAGGTAAACCTTTTTCACGCATTTTTGCAAGTGCAGCACTCGTTTTAGCCATTTGCATGAGAGAAAGTAAAGCTTCTTGCATTCGTGCTCCACCACTGGCAGAAAAACAGATAAAAGGGCAGTTATCTTCAATTGCTTGCTCAACTGCTTTGACAAAACGAGCACCCACAACAGAGGCCATTGAGCCACCCATGAATGAGAATTCGAAAGCCGCAGCTACAACAGGCATTTTTGCCAGTTGCCCCTTCATTACGATAAGAGCATCTTTCTCTCCTGTCGATTTTTGGGCTGACACAATTCTATCTTTGTATTTTTTGGTGTCTCTGAATTTTAATGCATCTTTGGGTTCTAATTCAGAACCGAGTTCTAAGGCACTGTCTTTATCTAAGAAACTCAGTAATCTGTTACGTGCAGTGATACGCATATGGTTATCACATTTTGGACAGACTTCTAAATGGCGGACAAGTTCTGGGCGAAAGAGCATTTGGTCGCACTTTGTACATTTTGTCCAGGTACCTTCAGGGATATTTGCTTTTCCTGTGGCAGAAATTGTGGGTTTATTAAAAATTCGTTCAAGCCAGCTCATGATGATAGCCTATATGATTAATCGTTAAAAAAAAGTGAGGTATAAGTTTGCCTCACCTAAGTTATTTGTTCTTTCTTCTTTACATGAAAAAAACCTATTTGAGTTCTAGTATGCATTATATAAGATACTACAACCTTAGCAAAGGGGGTAAATGATTTAAAACAGGTTATCTTCATGAATCATGTTATTTTTAGTATTGTATCGACAATTGAAGGAAATGAAAGAAAAAATTAACTATACTCAATAATTAAGTAAGTCACTCTTATAAGTCACTCCTATTGGTTACGTTTTATTTTACGCCTTTCTTTTATAAATTCTATGACGGCAGGAAGAATAGAAATAAAAATAATTGCAATGATCAGAATTTTCAGGTTTTCTTTTACAAAAGTAGTTTGCCCAAAAAAATAACCAGCATAGCTAAAACTCATGACCCATAGAATTGCCCCTGTCACGTTAAATAGGGCGAAATGAGTGTAGTTCATTTTCCCCATTCCTGCGACGAAAGGAGCAAATGTTCTAACAATCGGAATAAAGCGAGCTATAATAATCGTTTTACCCCCATATTTCTTGTAAAAAGCATGTGTTTTGTCAAGATGCGCAGGTTTTAGCCATTTTGCGTCTGGATTACTGAAGAGCCGTAAGCCAAAATATTTTCCAATCATGTAATTGACAGCATCTCCTAAAATAGCGGCAACCAGCAACAAAAGCACTATCATATGCACATTAATCGGGGATTCTGGTAAAGATGCAAGGGCCCCTGCAACAAAAAGCAGCGAGTCACCAGGTAAAAATGGTGTAACTACAAGGCCTGTTTCACAAAATACAATTAAGAAAAGGATGCCATAAACCCACACACCATATTCTGAGATCAGTTCTTTGAGGTGCACATCAATATGCAGGATAAAGTCTACTATAAGTAATATATATTCCATTGGTAATTCCTAGTTATTTTTGGTTAAACTAACAACATAAATATTTGAACGTATCAAGAATAAGGACAAAACTTCATTATAACTGGTTTAAAATTCATTGGGGATAAATAGCGGACCTTTTGGTAATTTAGGAATACCAAAATGCTCAGGATAATCTACGTCAACAAGATATAAACCATAAGGCTTAGCCGTAGGAGCCGCTAATTTTCGATCCCTTAAAAGTAATAGTTCACCTAACCACTCTTTTGGTTGATGGTTTTTGCCTATTTCCATTAAACTTCCTGCAATATTACGTACCATATGATGTAAAAATGCATTGGCTTTGATTTCAATCACTACATATTTATCAAATCGATGTACTGAAATCGAATGGACATTTCTAAATGGGGTATGTGACTGACAAGTGATTGCTCTAAAACTAGTGAAGTCATGCTCGCCAAGTAAGTCTTGAGCTGCATCATGCATTATCTTTTCATTAAGCGGTTCGTAGCATTGAGTTACTCCATAGGGTAAGATTGCTGGTTTTAACCTATCGTTGAAAATGACGTATCGATATTGCCGAGCTGTCGCAGAAAATCGAGCATGAAAATCAATTGTTACGGGTTTTATGAATTTCACGGCAATGTCATCAGGCAGTTTACTATTCACTCCCAAGGTCCAAGCACCCAATTCTCTTTTTGCGTGGGTGTTAAAATTGATAAGTTGACATGTGGCATGGACTCCAGCATCAGTCCTTCCTGCACAATTGATATTGATAGGTTCATTAGCGATCGAACTTAACGCTGCTTCTACTTCGCCTTGTACAGTTTTGGCATGGGATTGTTTTTGCCAACCATGATATCTAGCCCCATCATATTCAATTCCCATAGCATAATAAAACATTATCCTTTCAGAGTCATCGCATGGAGTACATGGAGTAGTAGTTGAATTAATATTTTCAGAGTATATTTGCATTTTATTATAGTTAAGAAACTTGTATAGTCTAATTTTTAGACTCATTCATTAGATTTGCTGAAATTACATATAAATTTTATACGTGCCATAAATTCGAGTTAAGTACTCAGCTATCACTGTTTAAAAAGCCCCCACTTTGGTGGTGCCAAAGCTGCTTATATACACCATTGAGTTCTATCAGTTCTTGATGTGTTCCAGATTCAATGATTTCACCTTTATCCATGACTATCAATTTATCCATAGCGGCGATTGTCGATAGGCGATGCGCAATTGCAATAACAGTTTTTCCTTCCATTAAACGATATAAGCTTTCTTGGATTGCAATTTCCACTTCAGAATCAAGTGCGCTCGTGGCTTCATCAAGTAATAAGATGGGCGCATTTTTTAAAATAACTCTAGCAATTGCCATTCTTTGCCGCTGCCCCCCAGACAGTTTAACTCCGCGCTCACCAACATGCGCATCATAACCAGTTCTTCCCATATGATCACTCAGCTGCATAATAAAGTCATGTGCGTGTGCTTGTTTTGCAGCTTCAATCATCTCATCATCCGTCGCTGAAGGGCGCCCATATTTTAGATTTTCTCTTACAGAACGATGGAGCAAAGAGGTATCTTGTGTAACCATCGCAATATTCTTCCTGAGGCTGGATTGCGTTACATTTCTAATTGATTGATTATCAATAAATATATCTCCACTATCTGAGTCATAAAATCTTAACAATAGATTAAGTAAAGTTGATTTGCCTGCTCCAGAACGTCCAACAAGCCCTACTTTTTCTCCAGGTTTGATGGTAAGATTTAATGAATTCAAGACTTCTTTTTCACCACCATAGCTAAAACTTACTTGATTAAAGTTAATCATCCCTTGCTCAACACTCAGCGGATAGGCATTATCTGCGTCAGTGATGTCTACCTTTCTAGATAAAATTTGTAACCCATCTTGGACTGTTCCGATATTTTCAAAAAGATGAGATATTTCCCACATAATCCATTGGGACATTCCATTAAGTCTTAAAGCTAAAGCGATTGAGGCTGCAACTGCCCCTACTCCCATCAGACCTTGCATCCAAAGGAATAATCCCATGGCGCCTGTGGCTAGTGTCAAAAAGGCGCATAAGGTATAGTCGATGGCATAAAACCCGGTAACAAGTCGCATTTGAGAATGTACTGACCCCATAAATTCAGCCATTGAATTCTTAGCGTATTCAGCCTCTTGACTTGCATGAGAAAAGAGCTTTACTGTTGAAATATTGGTGTAGGCATCGGTAATTCTTCCTGACATTAAAGAACGTGCATCAGCTTGTTTTTTGGAAACAATTCCTAATTTTGGAACAAAATAAATATTAGTTAGAATATAAAAAAACAACCAAGCTAAAAAAGGAGTAAGCATTAACAAATTAAAACTGCCCACAACCAAAAGGATCGTTATAAAATAGATGCCAACAAAGACCAAAATATCCATGAATATCATGGTGACATCCCTTGCTGCGAGAGCTGTTTGTAGCACCTTAGTTGATACCCTGCCTGCAAATTCATTTTGGTAAAAGCCCATGCTCTGATTGAGCATATGCCTATGAAATTTCCATCTAAGAATCATTGGATAATTTCCCATTAGGGTTTGATGCTTAAGGAGACTTTGCAACGTTACAAAAACTGGGCTTAATAGCAGGATAATTAATAGAAAAATTAGACGATGCCCCTCTTTATCCCATAAATCCTCTGGTTTTGTCTGACTTAGCCAATCAATCACATTACCTAGAAAGCTAAATAATATAGCTTCAAAAACACCGATCAATGCAGTGAAAACTGACATGACGATAATATAACGGCGCATACCATAGCTGCAGGACCAAATAAAAGGGATCAGTTTAGTTGGGTAAGCTGAAGGTAATGCTTCAGGAAAGGGATCTATTCTTTTTTCAAACCAATTGAACACAAAAACTCCTAGTAAAAGCCAAATTAAACTAAATGGGTTATATTATAACTGTACATTTTCTTTTTCAGTTTACACGAATATGAGGTGAGAATTTAGTGTTTTTTACGAATATTTTTAAGGCATAAAGATGCCAAAGACAAATAGCAAGACAAATAAAGCAGATTTTTAAGGCTATTTATTTTCACGTTGTGATATTATAATTATTCAATCCCCTATCTTGAAATATCATGCAGGTAATCACATGAGATTAAAAAAATATTTCTTTTTCTTCATTTTTGTTTTTTCCAATTGTTTGTTACAAGCGAATGCTTCTTCTGAGGAAGAAAGGCAATTGAAAAGCATTCAAAAGCAAATTTCACAAAAAGAGAGTAAGCTTAATAAAACAAAAGAAGAAGTAGATAAGTTAAATAAAACTTTACGAACACAAAATGAAAAAATTCAAACCATAGAAAAAGAACTAAAAAAAATCTCTACCGAATTGTCTACATCTAGGGGCATAGCGAAGAAAAATGAACAAGCGATTTATTCTTTGAGAAACAGCATTAAAGAAGAAAAAAGTAAACTGGAAAAACAGATACAACTTGCTTTCAAACAAGGTCAGAGTAGTTCTCTAGAAATGTTGTTTGCCAATACAGATGCCCAAAAAAATGATAGAATGGTGGGTTATATCAATTATGTCAATAGAGAACGTGAGGCAACAATTACAAAAATTCAGCAGCAAGAAGCTTCAATTCAAAAAAAACAAGATGAAATAGCGCTTCAATTAAAAGAACAAGAAAAATTAGTTGCCCAAGAACAAAGTAAAATTAAAGCATTAAAAGAAGTTAAAGCCAGTTACGCCAAAAATCTTAAAGCCCTTGATACAGAAGCCCAATACACTGAAAATCAAATTATTGCTTTAAAAGATGATGAAATCAACCTAAAACATCAAATCGACAGGGCGATTAAAGCAGCTGAAAAAGCTGCACCAACAACAATCACTAAGCTTCCACCTCTTCCAGCGAACAGCCAGATGACAAATAATAATTATCAATGGCCAGTAAAAGGAAAAGTACTCACCTCATTCGGCGAATCTCTAGGGGGTGAATTAACAAGTAAAGGGATGGTTATTGAAGCACCTATTACTTCAGATGTTAAAGCAATAAAAGAGGGCAATGTGCTAATAGCTGATTACTTACAAGGTTATGGGCAAGTTATTGTTATTGATCATGGCGGTGATTATATGAGCCTATATGGTTATAATAATAATGTTCTTGTCAGTACTGGTGATAGAGTCAAAGCAGGACAGGTAATCAGCAAAGTAGGGTTAGTGGAAGGTGGTTATAGGAGTGCGCTCTATTTTGAAATTCGATTTAAAGGCGAAGCCATTGATCCTAAGAAATACCTTGCGCGCTAAGTGGATTGTACACTTTTGAAATGAATTGTTGATTAAAATAGCCATTTGTTCAATTTAAATTGACATTAATCAATGTAAATGCATGAAAGTCTTGCACAATCGTGCAATAGAGTTACAATTTATTCAACATTGTTCATTGATGTTTCCCTGGTGTTGGCGCACATATTCGCGCACCCCAATAGTGTATTGGGGTTTTTTTTTATCTGTTTGCTGCTATCTAATTAAACTCCCTTTTTTTTCGTATCATTTATAACAATTAACTCATCTAATTTTTACAGTAAAATCTCTTTAAAGTGATAGATTTATTAAGTAAAAAAATGCATAATCATAGGCAATACAAACCTAGAAACATTTAGTAACAACTAGCTCGTTAGGTTTAAAAATATGTTTTTAGGCGTTTAAATGATAATAAAGTATTATTATCATTATTTTTACGTCGATTTTCGCTAATAAATTCAATTAAAATCATAGTTTTAGTATCTTGGCCATTAGACTAACAGGAGCAACGTTCACCATGAAAAGTGGTCTCATTAAAGTTAGGACAAAAATATTATTAGGATTCTCAGTGATTATTGCCATGATTTTTGTAGTGGTATTTACCAGTATTTTTAGGGTTAATTCAATTGCTGATTCTCTTGAATATGTAGATAAATTTAATAGTGTTAAACAAAGACATGCGATTAATTTCCGTGGAAGTGTTCATGATAGGGCTATTGCAGCTAGAGATGTTATTTTAGTTGAAACCAGCAGTGATGTACCTGCAGTTGTTGAAAATATTAATAAATTAAAAGCAGATTATGATAAATCTTATGATGCTCTTTATAAATTGATTAATGAAAATATTGAAGAAATAACGCCAGAAGAGATGGCAATTCTTAACAAAATTCAATCTATCCGCGAAAAAACTTTACCTCTAATTGATGAAATCATTGAAAACAGATTGAATAAAAATTATGTCCGTGCAGAATTAGTTATGATGGAAAAGGCGAGACCTCTTTTTATTGAATGGCTCAACACGATTAATCAATTTATTGATCTTCAAGAGCAATCTAGTGCTATTGAAACACAAAAAGCGTTGTCTAATGCCACTGAATTCCAAGCATTTATGCTAGTACTCCTTGTAATAGCTACTGTTGTGGGTTTAATTTCAGCAATTTTAGTCGTTCGATCAATATCAAGATCGCTGGGTGACGAACCAAGTCATGTTTCAGCTATCGCAGATGAAATCGCATCTGGTAATTTAGCCATTAATATCCCAACATCTGATGCCGATTCAAATTCAGTTATTGTTGCTATCGCTGGTATGCGTGATGGTTTAACTGAGATGATTGCTAAGGTTAGAGAGAGTACAGAGCACATTGAAGTCGCTTCTGAAAAAATAGAAGGATCTAATGTCTCTCTTTCAACTAGAACAGATCAACAAGCTTCCTCGTTGAACCAAATTGCTGAATCGATGTCTCATCTAACCACGACAGTTCAAAATAATACTAAAAATGCCCGTCTAGCAACTGAAAAATCTAATTCAGCCTCCTCTGTTGCTGTAAAAGGAGGTGAAGTTATCAGTGAAATGGTGTCGACAATGGCATCAATTAATGAATCATCTAGAAAAGTATCTGATATTACTAGTGTTATTGATAGTATAGCATTCCAAACAAATATACTGGCACTAAACGCGGCAGTAGAAGCGGCTAGAGCTGGTGAGCATGGACGGGGATTTGCAGTTGTTGCAACAGAGGTAAGAAATCTCGCACAGCGTTCAGCTACTGCAGCGAGAGAAATTGCTTCTTTAATTAATGATTCCGTTCAACGAGTTGATACTGGTAATCTATTAGCGAATCAAGCAGGTAAGTCCATCAATGATATTGTTAATAGTGTACATGAAGTGACCGACATAATTTCTCAAATTACGGCATCAAGTGAAGAACAAAGTGCAGGTATACAACAAGTTGGTGGTCTAATACAACAAATGGAACAAATCACCCATATGAATTTATCTATGGTAAGAGAAGCAAATGAAGCAAGTCTTACTCTCAAAAGTCAAGTAATAGGCTTAGGTAAGTTAATTGCTGCATTTAAAATGTTTGATAGCGCTGAGTATAATAAACAGCATGATTTTTATGCCAAACTTGAGAATAATGAGCTGACTTCAAGTCATTTAATAGAAAGTAATTCCAAGGAGCCAACTATAGATCTTAAAAAAGCAGTCTCTGATGTGAAACCTTCTAAATATCACGATAAAAATCAAGTGGATGGGGTTTCTGATAGTCGCTCTAAAGTAGATCATAAAATGAAAACATCTACTGAAGAACGAAATAAAATTGATCCTAATATTCAAAAAAAATCAGATGACTCCAATCATAAATCAGAGTCTGTAAAAATAGCGTCTTCTGATACTAAAGCTAAGCAAGAAGAATTAAAACGCCCTAAAGTATATAACTTAGGCGGACAGGAAGTAAAATCTCCAACAGGAGCACCAACTAAGAAAAAAGTTGATTTAGCTTCTGATCATGATGATTGGGAAGAGTTTTAATACTGGCTATAATAGGATAAGATAACTATAAAAAACCACCGACAGGTGGTTTTTTATAGTTTGCCAAAACAAAATACAAAAATTATGAGTGTTTTGTTCGTAATGGCACAAAAAAATGTCAAAAAATTGACTTAGTTCATCAATGAACGCACCGTTGGTAAGTCAATTTATCTCGCATATTAAAATTAAATGCTGTAGTACATTTCAAACTCAACGGGATGAGGGATCATTTTTACTCTTTGCGCTTCTTTCTTTTTAAGCAAAATAAATGCCTCAAGCATATCTTTACTAAATACCCCACCTTTGATTAGAAAATCATGATCATTTGCTAAAGCATCTAATGATTCATCTAATGAAAATGAAACACTTGGAATATCTTTTAGCTCTTCCGGTGGTAAATCATAAAGATTTTTATCCATCGCATCTCCAGGATGAATTTTATTGTTGATCCCATCTAATCCTGCCATCAATAAAGCGGAAAAAGCTAAATAAGGATTCGCTGCAGGATCTGGAAATCTGACTTCAATTCGCCTTGCCTTAGGATTAGTTACAACGGGAATTCTAATGGCTGCAGAACGATTTCTTGCGGAATATGCTAATAAAACCGGAGCCTCATAGCCAGGTACTAAACGCTTGTACGAGTTAGTGCTTGGATTAGTAATTGCATTTAGCGCTTTTGCATGCTTAATAATACCACCAATAAAATGGAGTGCAGTTTCTGATAAACCACCATATTTGTCTCCACTAAATAAATTAACTCCATTCTTAGCAAGAGACATATGACAGTGCATACCAGAGCCATTATCACCAAAAATTGGTTTAGGCATAAAAGTTGCTGTTTTACCAAATCTGAATGCAGTGTTGTGCACAACGTATTTATATAGCTGAGTTTCATCTGCTTTTTTAGTGAGTGTATTAAAACGTGTCGCTAGCTCATTTTGCCCTGTAGCCACTTCATGGTGATGCGCTTCAACAACAATACCCATTTTTTCCATTAGAAGACTCATTTCTGCACGAATATCATGAGATGGGTCAATAGGGGGAAGAGGAGCGTAGCCACCATGCGGTAATGGTCTGTGTGATTTATTACCACCAGAAACTTCTTTGCCGTTATTCCAATAACCTTCATCATCATCCAAATGTACCATACAACCTTGAGGCCCTGTTTGGAATTTAACGTCATCAAATAAGAAAAATTCTGGTTCAGGACCGACTAAAACAGTATCCGCAACTCCAGTTGAACGTAAATATGCTTCAGCTCTTTTAGCAATAGAGCGAGGACATCTGTCATAGCCTTGAAGCGTTCCTGGTTCTACGACATCGCATTTAATAATTAGCATTGCAATTTCAGCAAAAGGATCTAATACCGCTGAGCTTGGATCAGGTAATAAAACCATGTCAGATTCTTGGATGGACTTCCATCCTGCAATTGATGAGGCATCAAACATTTTTCCTTCTTCAAAAAAATCTTCATCAATTTGGTGAGCGGGAACTGTCAGATGCTGATCTTGCCCTCTAGTATCTGTAAATCTAAGATCAACAAATTTGATGTCTTGCTCCTTCAACATAGTAATAATGTTCTCACCCGTCATGAATTTATCCTCAATATATGAATTTAATTACCTTAAAATGGCTAAATTAAGATGTAAATATACACCTTATTAGTCAACGCAAATAACAAACTTATTTTAGGCAGGGCAATAATTCCTGTCAATTTTTAAATCATTTTTTTACTTAAATAAAATAAAGAAATGAAAGAGAACTACGTAAGTTTTTTAAGTACAAGTAATATTTGGGGGGAACACTTTTAATAGCTAACATTTATAAAGGCCTGTTAGTTCAAGATGTTTTTTGCTGGGCATGTATTTATTGTAAGAGTTTTAATCTAGTGTGAATTGATAACACTTATACAAAATAGGGCTTTTGGTTGAAAATAGTTTTTTGGCTAAAATAGATTGTGATTTTTGTTTTATATTGTGGTTACAGATCTATGCCTCAAAAATGGTCTCGAAGTGTTTATTTTCTCCAACAAAGTAGGAAGTATTTTCTTGTGTATTGTATTTTGAGTGTGTTTTATAAAATGATACGAAATATTAATTAAAATTTAACTCATTAAGTTTCAATACAAACTCAGTTTTATGGGGGGATGAAAATTTTTTATTGTCAGGCTCAGCGTTTATAGTTCTGCTTTGAATGAAGTTAATATCTTAAATGAGTAAATGAGTAAATGAATGTGTTTATACAATAATTTATCATATCCATATGAACAAGAAGTTATATCATCTTGATTGTATTCATATGATGCCATGTAACTTAATATTTCGTTCTATGGCATCGTTAAAATTACTCGTTATACGCACCACTTGAATAGTGTAATTCATAACTATGGCTGTAAATTTCAAGGATATTTCCAAAAGGGTCTTCCATATAAATCATTCTATAGGGTTTCTCTCCAGGATAGTAATATCTTGGTTCTGCCATTCTTTTTTTACCTCCTGCGGTAACAATTTTCTCAACTAAAGCTTCTAAGTTGGGATCTTGAATGCAGAAATGAAAAATACCAGTTTTCCAATATTCAAAATTATTCTCTGGTGTTTGGTGGTTATCGAATTGAAATAACTCGACGCCAATTCTGTCTCCAGTTGACATATGGGCAATTTTGAAGCGTTTCCAACCAGGGCCAAATACATCAGTACACATTTGACCAATTGCTGAGGTATCTTCTTCAATTGTTGTTGGATGCATGATGATATACCAGCCTAGTACATCTTGGTAAAATTTGACTGCGGCTTCAACGTCTGGTACTGAGATTCCAATGTGAGAAAACGATCTAGGGTATTGCTGTATTGTCATAATATTGTCCTTTTAAGTGGTGACATAATAAATTGATGAGGAATACTATGGTATTGCTTTTGATTACTCGAGAACAGCATACTCAATATGAAATTAAAAATATAATTATCAATAATTATAAATGTGATAAATTTTTGTTATGATGGTGTTGTGTTAAAAAATATATGATTTATAGGGAGGGTCATGAGTCTTAATCCAAATTGGTTGAAAACATTTATGGTCTTAGCGCAAACAGGTCATTTTACGCAAACTGCTAACCTTAGATTTATGACTCAGCCAGGAGTCTCACAACATATAGCTAAGCTAGAGGCCTATTTGGGTGTACAGTTGCTACATCGTGATAATAAATACATTACATTAACTGATGCAGGCAAGCGGTTATATCTTTATGCTGAAAAAGTTTTTGAAGCTGAAACTGAATTTTTGGCAACGATATCTCAAGACAATCCATATGCAGGAGAGTGTACAATTGGTTGCTCTGGGACTTTGGCATTAATCATTTATCCTCATTTGATAGAACTTCAGGCTCAATATCCTGAATTAATCATTCGGCTTGAAGCTGCACCTAATGCAAGAATTAACCAAGCGATTATTGAAGATAAGCTAGACTTTGGAATTGTGACGCATAAGTTACCGAGTGGGTTGATTCGTTATGAACCTATTTTTGAGGTTGCATTACAATTAATTTTACCAAGTCAGTTTACTGATCAAGCAATCACTATAGATAAATTAAATCAACTTGGTTTTATCGATCACCCTGATGGCCAATATTATTTAAAGCAAGTGGTAGAGTCTAATTTTTTATCCAACATTGATGATGAAGTAAAAGAACAAACTCTTTTTAATATCCGAAGTATAGGCTATATTAATCAAATATCTCAAATTCTTTTACCTGTCTCAAAAGGTATCGGCTTTACTGTAATGCCAGCTTCTATATTACAAACACAGCCAGCTTCAATCTCAATTTATACACCAAATCTTCTCTATCCTGTCAACGAGTCTTATTTTTTTGCTTCAAAAATCAATAACCGACTTGCCGCTAGACATAAAATGATTTATGAATCTGTACTTTCTTTTTTAGTCAGTTCACTTGAAGAAAATGAATTTTGGGGTTAAAAGAATGATATTATATCAAAAGACATTTAGAGAAAGACTGAAAAGACCTACTATGATTTACCTGTTGCAGAAAATTTGTTGAATAACAGCTTCAGAACTGAAATTGGTTTAAGTTGCTGAAAATTAATAAGATTCTGTTTAATTAATGCTTTTGAGACATATAAGGACAATTGTATGCAAGAAATGATTCACAGTCATGTTGGAGCAGAATATATCAGAGCGAGTAGAAGCCGAAGGTTATTGGCTAATATAATCGATTTAATATTCTCTTTATTGATTGGTGTACCTTTAACATATGCAATTTTTGCTGTATTCAAAACAGCAATTATCGGTGGAGATATCTTTTATGATGATATATATGAGTTTATTTTCTTGTTTATTATAGGCCCTGTATTATCAATGGGTTTTATTTGTCCTATTTATGAACTACTCATTACGCTTAGACAAAATAAAAATACACTGGGTAAACGATTAACAAAGATAAGAATAATAAATCATCAAGAAGAAAAAGGTAGTACATGCTTACTGATCTTAAGAGTCGCTTTAAAAGCGATTTATTATATGTTCGCTGTAATGAGTGTTGCTTGTTTTTTAGTAGTACACCACTCTCTCGGCCAAATCTTACTAGTACCCACTATTTTACTGTTAGTTTTTGTTTTTTTAGGCACTAAAGATCATCAGGGATTGCATAATCGACTTACACGGACATCAATTGTTTTATCTGGATCAAAGGCAAGGTGAATTTTTATCTGTTTGCTTGTCATCCAAAATTTGTTCTACTGTTCCAAATCAGACCATAAACTAGCTTTTTGATGAGAAAAGTATCAACCGTAGTGTTTTTACCATTATAGTTGAGCTTCTCTGAATTTCCTGTTCTTTCTTTTTATGTAGACTTGAAACTGAGTTTAAATGCAAAGATTTTAATTTGTAAATGGGCTATGGAGATTTAAGTAATATAGAAGAAATTTAAAAATCTACTACACCAATTTTTTCTAGATAGCGGTCATAAATGATTAATTTTTGTTTATTGATTGATAAAATAGATGTAAAATGAGTTGTTATTTTTTTATTTACCCTAGTAGAAAAGGCGACTATTTATATAATTGCCTCTATCTGCAACAACTGAGAGAATTCATTGTGATTGAAAAACTACGTAATATCGCGATCATCGCGCACGTTGATCATGGAAAAACTACCATTGTCGATAAATTATTAAAAAAATCTGGAACATTTGCTGAAGATAGACAAAATGATTCAACTGAACGCGTGATGGACTCTAATGAACTAGAAAAAGAACGTGGTATTACAATATTAGCAAAAAACACTGCAATAAATTGGAATGGCTATCATATTAACATCGTTGATACCCCTGGACATGCTGATTTTGGTGGCGAAGTAGAACGTGTAATGTCTATGGTTGACTCTGTTCTTCTTATTGTAGATGCGATGGACGGCCCAATGCCACAAACGCGTTTCGTAACACAAAAAGCTTTTGCCCATGGTTTAAAACCAATTGTTGTAATCAATAAAGTAGACAGACCCGGTGCGAGACCTGATTGGGTAGTAGATCAAGTGTTTGATCTATTTGATAACCTAGGTGCGACAGATGAACAATTAGATTTCCCTATCATTTATGCATCAGCACTTTTAGGTATTGCTGGTAAAGAGCATACCGATATGGCTGATAATTTAGACCCTCTTTTTGAAGCAATCATAGAGCATGTAGAATGTCCTAAAGTAGACTTAGAGGGACCTTTCCAAATGCAAATTTCCCAACTAGATTATAACAACTATGTGGGTGTTATTGGTATTGGGCGCATCAAACGTGGTTCAGTAAAACCTAATCAGCAAGTTACCATCATTGATAGTGAAGGTAAAACTAGAAATGGTAAAGTAGGGCAGGTATTAACTCATATTGGTCTTCAAAGAGTTGAAGCTGAAGTCGCTCATGCGGGTGATATCATTGCAATTACTGGTTTAGGTGATTTAAATATTTCTGATACGGTATGTGCTGTTGGTTCTGTTGAAGCGTTACCACCTTTAAGTGTAGATGAGCCAACGATTAGTATGTCTTTTGGTGTTAATACTTCACCTTTCTGTGGTAAAGAAGGTAAATTTGTTACTTCTCGTCAAATACGTGACAGGTTACATAAAGAACTAGTCCATAATGTGGCATTGCGTGTATCAGATACCGAAGATCCTGATACTTTCTTAGTTTCAGGGCGTGGTGAGTTACATCTTTCAGTTTTAATTGAAAATATGCGTCGTGAAGGATTTGAATTAGCTGTTTCTAGGCCTAAAGTTATTGTACGTGAAGTAAATGGTAAAAAAGAAGAGCCTTTCGAACAAGTAACTATCGATGTGGAAGAACAACATCAAGGCGCTATTATGGAAGCAATGGGTTATCGTAAAGGTGACTTAAAAAATATGATACCAGATGGTAAAGGCCGTATTCGTTTAGACTATGTGATACCTAGCCGTGGATTAATTGGTTTTAGAACAGAGTTCTTAACAATGACATCAGGTACAGGCCTTATTTATTCTACTTTTAGTCATTATGATGATTTTAAAGGTGGTGAAATTGGTCAACGTCAAAATGGTGTATTGATTTCAAATGGTCAAGGTAAAGCACTTGCATTTGCCTTATTTGGTTTACAAGAAAGAGGCCGCTTATTTATTGGTCATGGTGCTGAAGTTTATGAAGGCCAAATTATTGGTATTCATACCCGTTCAAACGATTTAACAGTTAACTGTTTGACAGGTAAAAAACTCACCAATATGCGTGCGTCAGGAACTGATGAAGCTATTGTACTTGTGCCACCAATTAAGATGTCACTTGAGCAAGCATTAGAGTTTATTGATGATGATGAGTTAGTAGAAATTACACCGCAATCAATTCGTATCCGTAAACGTCATTTAACTGAGAATGATCGTAAACGTGCAAGTCGTTCTGCTAAAGACTAAAAACTAAAATATTAAACCAAGGACTTTAAACAATAATATTTATTTGTTTATTTTCCTTGGTTTTTTTCTTTTCCTTTCATTTCATTTCCTTTTCTTCTTTTATAACCTTCTTTGGCTAATTCTATTTATCTATCCCTAACTTTTAGATGACTGATTTTCTTCTGCAATAACTTTGCAAGATTGATGTATAAGATCAGACTATGTGCCTAATTTTATGAATTTATCGTTAACAGGCTTATAAAAACAAATGCTTACAAGTTATATGATATTATTTACAGATGATTCAGTTATCTCTTCGGTCTACTAGGTTGCATTTTGTACGGTAAAGAGGATAATAAAGCAAAAGGATAAACATAAAATAAAAAATATAAATTAAAAATGGAAGCACGAGGTTTGTATGAACAAAATTTATAAAGTTATTTGGAATTATGCACTTAACTGTTACACAGTATGTGGAGAATTAAGTAAGCGTGCCAAAAAATTTTCCTTTGTTTCTTTGGTTACCAGCCCCAAAAATATTTCAAGTAGCTATAGAAAATACCTCTTAATCTCCATTCCTCTTTTGTTTCCAATTTATGCATTTAGTAATGATTTAGTGGTGTCAATTACCCCTCCTCCGACAAATACAATACCTAGTGTTGGACTATTAGATCCTTTACTTGGACCTGTAAATAATATAATTACTACCTTAAATAAAACTAATAAAACTGTAATAGATTTAACAGCCGCAACTAAATCTATTGTTGATGCTATTAATTTAACGAATCAAAATATAGTTTCTATAGAAACGGATATTGATAATATTAATGCAGCACTGTCAGTCCCTGAATTATCACTAGGTGAAAATGCAGTGGTTGATGCGAGTGCTTCAAATGCATTAGCTATCGGTACTAATGCAAGTGTTGGTGAGAACGCAAATTCTGCTCTAGCATTAGGCGTTAATGCAACTATAGCAGAAAGTGCAGTTTCATCTATCGGCATAGGTTCAGGGGCTCTTATAGAAGCAGCGACTAGTGTTGGTCTAGGAGATAATGCATCGATTGGTACAGGCTCGATTGACAGTCTTGCTTTAGGCAGCAGCGCTGCTATAGGTACCGGCTC
>NZ_JBHLXE010000091.1:0-1770 GCF_042432445.1 Thorsellia kenyensis
GAGGCTCACGTACGGTTCTGTGAGAGGGTGCGGGGGCGGTTCCTGTGTTCTACTCGATAATCCACGTTACATTATCATCTAATGAACTACATATAATGATTTTCTGCAGCTATAGCCTACTGATTAGAGCGATATTTTTTTATTTGATTAATGTATTAATTCAGTCAAAGGTAATATATATACTATCGAATCACCAAATTCAGCTGCTTGCTCTAATTGTCTAATTTGTTCAGTGCTTGTATCTGATAACCAAGTTACAACTGCTGAAGTTTTTCCATAAGATAGTGCTTGTAATACTAATCTCATTGACTGGATGCTCGGTTTTGCTGTATTTATTTGTAGAAAGTGTGCTAACGGAAGATGATGAGTTTTGAACCACTGTTTATCAAAACGTTTAGGTGAACCAATAAGAGTAATAAACTCATTCTTCTTTGCTAGATTTTTAAAAACAGTTGGCAGTATTATCATGGCCTCTTCGATATTTGCGATAAATTGAATCCTGTTCGAATTTGAGTCCCTATTATAGGATTCATTCATGTTCAGGGTATTAATAAACATAGGATAACTAGTTGAATAATGTGCACTATCACTTGTCATTTTATTAAAATACATAACCCACCTTCCTATTAAAATTAATGATACTGTTTTTTTATACAGTGTATTTAATATAAAAAAATTCCCTATGTCAAACACAAATTCAAAAAAATAAAAAAAAATGCATTTTTCTAAGGCCAATTTCATTCGATTTAGAGGGATAATTAGTTTGAATAACAACTGATTGTTATCCACTAACTGTTTACAAGGAGATGTAAAATGTTAAACAAGGAAGAAATATTAAAACTTACCTTAGATATATTGATCAAAATTAAAGGAAAACCAATAAAAATTTGTAACGGGTATAATAAATTTTCTCTTTATGCCTATGGAGAAGAGGTTTTATTATACAAAAGGAATGGTTGCTATTTAAAGATAGATAAGCAGAGTAAAATAAATCAAATATCAAATTTTGATTTGTATAAGTCTTATGTAAGAAAAGAAGAGAGTGAAGAACATTTATTAGTTTTAGAAAGCTCGATTTGTGAAAATGTTCTATTATATAAAAGATTGATCTGTTTTGTTATAAAAGAAGCTCAAGCTAAAAACTCTAAAAAAATAACAGAACTAAAGAATTTTCCTTTATGTAGTCCATCATTAAGCTTAACAAAAGAAATGGTGGCAATATTAGAAAAAATTAATGTTCGAACATTTAATGATTTTAGGACATTAGGGCCATTAGCAATAATCTCTATATTAATGTCTTATAAAATGAATCCTAGTTATAGTATGCTTTTAAAATTGGAATCAATTGATAAGCAAATCCCCATATTTTTATTAGATGAAAAAACAATTATGAATTTAAAAAAATTCTGGAAAAAGGTAGATGAGCTGAATGACCAATGAATTGATTTTAATTTGTGCTATTTGACTTAAATGCAGTCAATTAGAGTTATTTTTTAAAAAAAAGTTTGAATAAAAAAGTATATGTTCTATAATGACTTGGTTAGACGTTAATTGTTACTAAAAAGCATGAAACTTTTCAATAATAAGAAACGTGTTAACCAAGTTAAATAAAAGTGAAAATAAATTAAAAAAACACTTGACGTTAACAAAAAGGGTGAATATAATGTGCGCCCTGTCGTTAAGAAGATTACTTACGACAACCTGGTAGAAATACTAGATGCTCTTTAACAATTTATCAGACAATCTGTGTGGGCACTCGCAAGATATGAC
>NZ_JBHLXE010000092.1:0-24974 GCF_042432445.1 Thorsellia kenyensis
CTGCGTTATTGGTGCTATCAAAAAAGTTCAATGCGTTGATTTCGGGAGAGGAAGATTAACTGAAACTTCAACGCGCATTAAACTATTAGAGTTAATTGGTGAAGCTGTTGCATCTGGCGCTAGAGCTTTTAGATGCTGTGAGGTGATAGGTCTCTCCTATGCAACCTACCACAGATGGTGGAAGAATAAAGACCTCAGTCTTAATGTAGATAAGCGATTGAAAGAACATCGCACCTATGTTGAGCCTAAAAATAAACTTTCAGAATTTGAGTATAACATGCTGAATCATTATCTGAATTGTGAAGAATATAAGCATCTATCGCCCATTCAAATCGTACCGAGACTCATGGATGATAAAGGTATTTATATTGCCTCAGAATCGACATTCTATCGTTTTATGAGATTAACTGGACAAAATACTCATCGTGGCAGCACGAGAAAGCCAAGAGCGTCAAATAAACCCAATGAGCTTGTGGCAACAGCGAGCAATCAAGTTTATTGCTGGGATATTACTTACTTGAATTCCAATGTGAAAGGACAGTACTTCTATCTCTATATGTATATTGATATCTTTGATAAATACATCACGGGTTGGCAAGTCTTTGATTCAGAAAGCGCAGAGAATGCCTCTTTATTAATACAAGATATTTATGAAACAGAGAATATCCAACCCAATCAGTTAGTGATTCATTCGGATAACGGCTCTCCGATGAAAGGACAGAGTATGAAGGCAATGTTAGAAGCGCTAGGTGTCTCAAGTTCACACAGTAGACCTAGGGTAAGTAATGATAATCCCATGTCAGAATCGTTATTTAAAACCTTAAAGCATAACTCACTTTTGCCATTAAAACCCTTTAGCAATATACAAGAAGCTAGAGAATGGGTGTATGAATTTGTGAATTGGTATAACAATGAACATCTGCACAGTAGCAATAAATTTATCACCCCTGCTGATAAGCGTTCAGGCAAGGATTTAGCTAAGTTACAGAGAAGACAAGAGGTAATGAACCGCACGAAAGAAAGCCATCCTAATAGATGGGCTAAAGGGCATATACGTGATTGGAGTCCAATAACTAAAGTGACGTTTAATGAAATGCCTGAAAAGGAAATAACAAACGGTGTAGCTTAGTATGTAAAAATTATAAATAACTAACAACTATCTTGACAAGTTCCGTAGCCCTTATTAGCAGTTACTGGTGGGCCTACCCCACATCAAATACAAAAAATTAATTTCATTATAGGTAATGTTCACAGCACAAAAGGTATGTAGGATAAAATAGGTCAAAAACTTTATTATAAAAGATTGAAATTAAAAAATTATAGCGTAGATATAAAAATATTGTGCAAACCTACTGATTAAATGAATCTAGAGAGCCTACCATTCTATTTTAAAAATTATTCATTTAGAGTAATCGGTTATACACGTCAGCTCTCAAAACTGTTCCTGAAATAACAAAATCCCATTAAGAGCGTTTTTTAGGTGAGTTTGAATTTGAATATCTAAATAATTAGGTAATAAAAATCATACCCCGTTTCTTGCAGACTTAATGTCAAGTAAATTAATCTTATTGATCTTATCTTTGTGAATAATAATTGTAAGTTTTGCAGGGTATTTAAATCGCATTTCGCTAATACGAAACGTCCAAAGCATTATTTTCAAAAGATCTTCATCGCTTATAGTCTTGTGACCTTTGATTCGTGTGATTCCAGAACCAAATACTGGAGTAGATACATTCCTCTGGGCGTATACCTTATTTACCTTGTCCCAGAATTTTATCAAAAATTCAATATACTCAGGCATTGTAAGTACAGCCTGGTTGTCATTATCGAATTTTGTAAATGCGGCAAGAAGAAAGTCTTTATATACACAAATTGTACCGATCTGATAGCGCAAATTCTTACCTAGTTTTCGATCCGCATTGCTTTCTAGTTTTTCGTCTTTCTCAAAAGAATAATTTTTGATAAAGAGATCTAGTTCTTCTACAGATATACCAAGATAATTTTGAATAAATATACCATTCAGTGAGCTTTCAGCGATTATTTTGTTATCAACCTCTGTGTCAAAATATTCGTTAAAAGCAATTGCTTTAAACCCTGATTCCGAAAAAATGTCACCAACCTTGATAGTAACCTCGCTTCCTTCTACGTTAATATCAATCTTATTAAGATTGTTCGACCAAAGCCAAACTATTAGATAGATAAATACAAGCAACACTATAAAAAAATATCCGCAAGTAGTTTTGTGCGTTGCTGGTATATCGACAAATAGTACAAATAAGGACAGAAACATGCTTATAAATGAGGTGATTTTGAGGAAGATTTCAAAAACCCTTTTGTCAAAAAAATTAACCTTTATCATGGTTTGTACCAATAGAAGTTTGGAGAAGTTTTAGTCGATAGCATAAAATTACTGTTGTTCAGAGCGTTCTCAATGATTTCTTTTTTGAAAGGGATATGAAGAGTCGGTACCTTATTCATTGAATCCCGAAAAATAGGCAATTTATCCCAAAGATCTTTTACGCATTTCTTCAAAGAACCATTAGATAAAAGACCTTCCTTAGAGTCGAATTCCGGATATATAACGATAACAGGCAGTCCTTGATCATTTATTCCGTAGTCAATTTCTTCTCTTAGTGCTTTTGAGTTTGCCGTATTAGAGCTAAGGAAAAGAACAATATTTTTAGAATTCCTAAGTCGTTCTCTCAGTCTTGGCTTTAAAGTGGATTCCCAATTACTATTGTCACGAACGTTGTAATTCTTATCATGAGAATCATTAAACGGAAATATTTTTTCATTTCCTTTCCATGCTCGCAGCATGTTGTAGTAACAAAAATCTTTTGTGGCATGTGCTCCAAGTGAGCTTGCGTTAAAAGGTTCCGCAACATAAAAAGCTGCGTAATTGCCGTTTCGATATGTCATCATTTCTCCAAAATAATTAGCCAGTTATATGCAAACGATAAAGTGCTACTCAGGCGGCTGGTCCCTAACTTTAATCAGATTTCCAATTTGCTGTATCTCAGTAAGATACCAGTTCAAACTTAAAATAACTTAATAACACAATAAACACTTCATAAAAAATTCAAGATTTAAAATAGTTCAAAATTCTGCAAATCCTTTGGACACTGATACCGAAGCTTTTTTCCTAAACTCATTACAAAAACACACACTTCTGGTTATTGATTCATTAATAGATTTACATTATCAGTAAGTTTTTACTTTGATTCAAACTCAGTTATACTGGAGGAAAACACTAAAAAGCAATTTAGTAATTGGTATTGAAGTCTCAATTAGCTTATCAATAACAAAGAATCATATGCTTTTATTCAAGTTTGTTGGAAACTTAGTTGAGCAGAAGAGTACATAGTGGTCTAGCTCATTCAGGAAAATACTATCACCCCTGCCACAAATAAAGTAAAAAAGTTGCAATTTTACTAGTTTAGTTGTCCTACCAATAATATTTCTTCAAAACTGTTTAGCAATTAAAAATTTTGCGCTTTTCATACTTGCGTATTTTATTATCATAAGGTGCTTATGAAACGATATTCATGGATAAATTGAAATATAATTTAATTATAAGACATAAAATAATAATAAAAAAGTATTTCTCTCATAATGCAAACCTAATATTTTGACTCGATTTCTTAATCTTCGATTATACGGATATTTTTTAAGTTATTGATTTTTTATGCGGAATGAAAGTGGTTAGATTATAAAAGAATCAACTTTAGTTTGATCTGCTATTTCGCATTAACAAATCATCTATCTAAAATTTGCACTAATTTGTATATTAATCGACAGATATTGAATCTGAAACAAAAACACTCATTCAAACTGCTAAAATACAACACAGTTTCTTTAACTGGGTATAATGGGTTTGAATTTGCGATTTTTACAAACAGAACTAATATCTTTATTAATTTAATTCGCCACCTTATATAATTTGTTAAGATGATTTACTCATAAAACACACAGGAACTCAATAAAAATTGCTTAAATTCATATTTACACATAAAAAACTCAAGTACTAGCATATGGTAAATTAATACGTGGTAAATTTATTTTTGATTGTTTTTATATCTCCAAATATAAACTTTTAAAACTATAAATTATTGGGCTAATCTTTTACTATTTCTAATTCTTTTGTTAATTTTTCAAGTTCAACAGCATTAAGAATTCGACTTGCTTGACTTAAACTATTGTCACTCGAATTTTTAACAATACATTCTGTACCGCTTTTAATAATAATATCTCCAGAAGATTTAAGTTCTGTTC
Organism: Thorsellia kenyensis; assembly: GCF_042432445.1. NCBI lineage: Bacteria > Pseudomonadati > Pseudomonadota > Gammaproteobacteria > Enterobacterales > Thorselliaceae > Thorsellia > Thorsellia kenyensis. The sequence continues at coordinate 4,273 of NZ_JBHLXE010000092.1, forward strand.
TAAAACAGTGAAAATTACCAGCTTTTGAATGATACTTATTATGCCTAAGAGAATATTCAATTTTTCTTTGTATTTCTTCCTTTAAATTAGGACCAAAAATAATACCAATTATTTCATTTGGTCTATGATGAAAAATTAGCTCCCGTGGACTATCATTAACTTTATCTTTTGTACAAAGAAGTATAGGTTCCCTTTCAATGCAGATAAGTGCACGTTTTTCATTTTCATATTTCCAAAAGGAATTTTTCATGGCTAATTTTTCTTGGATAGACTTGGATTTATTTCCTCCAACAGCACATGTTAAAATCGGTATATTTTTATTATTATCTTCATAAGTAACATTCAAAATTTCAATCTTAAAAAATTCATTTGAGTATAAACTTTCACTGATATCAATGAAATTGTTTTTAGCTTCGTAAATAATAACGCATCCTTTAAATCCATCTGCATAATGAGCCCACATAATCGGATTGAGTGCATCAGCTGAAAATGAAATGCTAAAAAATTTTAAATTAATACCCCTTGCGAGTAATTCCTTTAGCATAAATTTAAATAAAATTTTTTTTTGACTTAAATTATTAGGGTTTTCCTCTATAACATCTTCATACGGAAGATCACTAATATAAGGTGTCAAAAACCGATCTAATTTATTATCAATTTTTTCAAAAAAATTATTTAAGCCAGACCAATCAGAAAAAAATTTCCTGTCCTTAAAAAAACTGTTTATATCCTTAATAAAATTTTCACCAAAACCATTAATATTAATGCTTTTGAACACATCAGTTTTTTTTGATAAATTAAATAACTTAATCCACAGGGACTCATCATCTTCAAAAATATAATAAGAAACTAGATCATTAGGATCGTTAAGTTCGTGATTCGCAGAAAAATATAATTCATTATATCTCAATGCCTTATCCATATAAATACCGCAACGAAAATACTTAAATAATGCCATAATATAGACCCAAATATGATAAATATAGTTTTATTTGAAATTAATAAAATATTATTACTAAAACAAAAATATTGGAACAATTATGAAAATACAGGACTCAACAAACCTAAACAATTGATTAATAATAAAATTTTGTATTCTATCACATTTTAATTGCTCAAATATAGCAATTAAAATGTTAAAAATACTATTAAATCCGATTTATAAATAAATATATACTTCTAATCTCTTTTTTAAAAATGATTTACGGACAATCAATTAATTAGATCAGACGAACTAAATCTCTGACTAATTTAGGCCCTTGATAGATGAATCCTGAGTATATTTGAATTAAGCTCGCTCCCGCATTAATTTTTTCTCTTGCACTGACTAAATCATTGATCCCACCGACACCAATAATTGGGATTTTTTGTCCAAGTAGCTCATGTAAAAGTTTGATGACTTCAGTACTCACAGATTGAACCGGTCTACCACTTAATCCACCCGATTCATTGCCGTTAGGAATATCTTGTACTAAGACTCTAGAGAGTGTTGTATTTGTGGCAATAACACCATCAATCTCATATTTCATTAGGGTATGTGCAATTTGTTTTATTTCTTCAACAGTTAAATCTGGGGCAATTTTTACTGCAATCGGCACGTATTTTGCATGTTCTGCAGCTAATTTTGCTTGTTCTTCTTTTAAAGCAGAGATAAGAGAGTCTAAAGCATCTCCATATTGAAGCTGTCTCAGATCAGGGGTATTAGGAGAAGAAATATTAACAGTAATGTAACTTGCATAAGGATAGGCTTTTTTTAAGCAAATCAGATAATCTTCTTTGCCAAATTCCACAGGGGTATCCTTATTTTTACCGATATTTATCCCTAATATTCCCTTATAACGGCTATTTTTTATATTATTTATTAAATAGTCAATTCCATGGTTATTAAACCCCATTCGATTGATTATGCCATTTGCCTCCTTGACTCTAAAAATACGAGGTTTAGGATTGCCTTCTTGACCTTTTGGAGTCACTGTACCGACTTCAATAAAACCAAATCCCATATCAGCAAAAGCTTGAATACAATCTCCATTTTTATCAAGTCCTGCAGCTAATCCTACTGGATTAGGAAACTCAATACCCATGCATTTAATTGGTGTTTTAGGTAGAGGCAGTAAAGGCGAATAAAGTTTAGGCACTAATGGCCAGCTTTGTACTTTTTTTAGTGTTTTAATGGTCAATTCATGCACTTTTTCAGCATCTTGGGTAAACATGACCGTTCTAAGTAATGGATATAACATGGCAACTCCTACGCAAAAGACAAAAAAAAACTGCTGTTAAAACTAGAATAATCTAATTTTAAACAAGCAGTTAAAATTCTAATGATTTACTTCAACTTTGAACGCAATCATCACTTACGTTTCGAGATCAGGTCCAAGTATTGATAAACCTATAAGATTTCTTATAGAGAAGTAACGTTAGCAGCAGATGGACCTTTAGGACCTTCAGCAACTTCAAACTCAACGTTTTGACCTTCAGCTAATGTTTTAAAACCATCAGTCATGATTGCTGAAAAATGTACGAATACATCTTTGCTTCCATCTTCCGGAGTAATAAAACCAAAACCTTTAGATTCGTTAAACCACTTAACTTGACCTTTAATCTTTGCCATGATGCAAAATACCTTAATTTAATGCTAATAAAAATCTTGTATATAACACGGTACTATTGTAACTATGATGATAAACAAGCGAACAATGTTGAGAAACCAGATGTTTGCTAATACGACTTACGTTGGACTAACTGACGCCTAATTATACTGAAATTGTTCAATATAATTAAAAGTCACACCTAAGGTTGATACACATTTGTGCTCTCAACGTGGTTATTTATAACAAATTTTAAGAATATAGCAACATATTTTATCTATTTTTATCAATAAATATGATACCCATCACACCGGTGAATAATTTTAACTTTAGATTCAGCTGGTTAAGTGCAGATAAAAAATCAGTCATTTCTTGTTTTTTTTGTTTAAAGCTAAAAAATAAGTAAATCCACCCTTTTTTGACGAATTGTAACAATTTTTTAAACTATTATTACTCTTTGTTATTCCTTATGCCTTTAGGTTATTTCCTTTTAACATTTTGATTAAGTATAAATAAAGAGGAACAAAATGAATTCTACAGTCTGCATAATTTTATTGCTTGAGCTTTGTGCTGCTGTCTTGTACGAATTTTCTAACAACTCCCTTTATTGTTCTAAATAATTTTATTTGAACATCTAATTTTTTTGTAGCTAAAGTTTATTTAAGTTTTATTAAATATTTTAAGAGGTAAATATGATCCAAATCGTCAACAAGCCGTCTTTTGAAGAACTTTCACCAGAGGCTCAGCAACGCTATGAAGAGCAGATTAACAAAAATGGCAGAATTACAAATATGAAACAGACGCTCCTGCATTCAGTAGTTGCGTTTGATGCACTTATGCAATGGTATCCGCTATTTGAAAATTTAGAAAAATTTTTACCCAAAACCTCAGCTCTATTCTTCGCTCATGCAATCTCAAATCAAAATGAATGCCTTATATGCAACACCTTTTTTATCAAAATATTTAGGGATTTAGAGATAGACATCGCTACTTTCGAGTTTAATGAACAAGAACAACTATTAATTGAATTTGGCCGTGCTTTGGTATCCACTCCTCACTCTATTCCAACAGCAATTTTTACTCGCTTGAAGCAATTTTTTTCACCTAAGCAAATTATAGAACTCACAGCTTTTGCAGGTCTCATGATTGCGACGAATCTTATCAATACCGCATTGAATATTCCACTTGATGAGTATTTATATGAATATCAATAAATTCTAAATGCATTTGAGGATGCACTATCTTATTTTAATGTCAACACATTGCGCCTCAAAATCAAGCATGTATAAAGTACAATATATTTAAAATAGTATGTATCTCAACAAGGTACTGTTTCAAAAACAATTAGCATCATAGTCAATCAATACATAAGGAGTCCAGATGTCGCATCATAGAATTGGTAATTTCCAAGGTAAAGTCGCCTTTATTACGGGTGCAGCCAAGGGGCAAGGGTACGCTTCTGCAATTGCATTTGCAGAAGAAGGTGCAGATATTATTGCTTTTGATTTAGGGAAAAAAATCAGCTATCCCGCTTATAACAATGCTCAATCTTCAGATCTACTTAAATTAAAAGAAACGGTTGAAGCACTCGGACGAAAAATTGTTATCGTAGAGGGCGATGTAAGAAATGAAGCAGATATTGAAAAAGCCCTTCGTCTTGGTTTAAGCGAGTTTAGTTCTATTGATATTCTTTTCTCGAATGCTGGCATCGCGGCATATGGTTATTCTGATGAGCTGACTGAAGAACAATGGGACAGCATGTTGGATATCAATTTAAAAGGATCTTGGCTGGTTTCTAAGCATGTCATTAAGCAAATGAAAAAACAACAGAGTGGTGTGATTATTTATAACTCTTCGATTGCGGGGTTAAGAGGCATGAACAGGATGTCTCACTATTCAGCATCAAAATTTGCTTTGGTAGGCTTAGCGAAATCTCAAGCAATCGAATTGGCACCCTATGGAATAAGAGTGGTTAGTTTGCATCCAACTGGCGTTAACACGCCTATGAATGATGGACTTGCCCAACTAGAGGGAACAACAGTCGAGGAAATTGCAGTCAGGTCAGCAGGAAATCTGTTGCCAGTCCCTTGGATTGAGACTGAGGATGTTACTAATGCGCTTTTATATATAGCCAGTGATAAGGCGCGCTTTATGACAGGTAATCAATTTATTTTGGATGCTGGACTATTGACTCGCTAAATGCAAGAAAAATATAACTCTAGATTGCGTTCACCATAAATTATTAAATATTTTAAGCCAAAGCTTTAAATTTGAGATGAAGTAACCTTAAACAATAGTCACCAGTTGAATATAAGCAGCTTTAAAATTAAACAATCTATAACAATCGAGGTCACAATGAAAAAACAAAACATAAAAAAAATAGGATCACTTCTTGGTATTTTACTTTTAGGTTCATTAGTTGCCGCTTGCGATTCAAATGAATCAGATAAGATCACAAATGCATCAACTGATGCGCCTATAAAAGTAGGTACCATGGGTACTTATAATCCTTTTACCTTTGTGACGCCAGACGGAAAACTGACAGGATACGATCTCGAAGTATTAGAGGCATTAGCTAAAGAAGATCCATCATTACAATTCGAATTCATAGCATCTCCCTGGGATACACTCTTCCCTGGTTTAGAATCAGACAGATTTCAATTGTTAGCAAATCAAATTACCGAAACGCCAGAACGGAAAAAGAAATACCTATTAACCCATAATCAGTATTTTAATGCTACCTCACAATTTATCATCAATAGTGAACGAACTGACATCAAAACACTTGAAGATTTAAAAGGTAAAAAAGTAGGCCTTACGGTTGGAGATGCACACACACTTCATGCAGAACAATGGAATAAAGAAAAAGGAAACCTGTTTGAAATCGTCTACTATGAATCGGATTTGCCTACGATACTTCAGGACATAGAAAATGGCAGAATTGATGCAACTTTTAACGATCCTATCGTTGCCCGTGAAAAAGCGGAAGCACAAGGATTAAAAATCACTCCGTTTGGACAAACTATTTTGAGTGTGCCCACTTATTTTATAGCTAAGAATGATGAACAAGGGAAAGATCTCATTGATAAACTTGACAAAGGCTTATTAAAACTCAAAGAAAATGGCACTTTATCAGAGCTATCGCTCAAATGGTTTGGTGTTGATTATACGCAAAATCGAGCAGGTTAATTCCTATTGACTCTGCAGGCATCCACTGTAGTCTGCAGAGTGTTATCGCCTTTAGATGTCGAAGTATTTTCTCATAACCACTCAGCCGTATCACTTGCTTAATAAGGAATACCATGTTCGATACCTCTTATTTTTTCAGTTCATTCTCTTTTATCATAATAGGAATACCATTGACTTTATCTATTGCTTTAATTGCTTTTCTCATGGGTGGATTGATTGGTTTTGTTATTGCAATTATTAGGATCAACCAATTTAAGTATTTTCATGGCTTGTGTATTGCTTATGTCTCTTTTATTCGAGGAACCCCACTTGTAATCCAACTTTTTTTAATTTACTACGGATTGCCCATACTGTTAAAACTGGCCGGATTTGGCAATTTGATAAGTGAGATCCATCCAATATATTTTGTTTATTTTACCTTTTCAATTAATGCTGGTGCATATTTATCAGAAACGCTGCGTTCAGCGATTTTATCTGTCCATAAAGGACAAAATGAGGCCGCTTATGTTATTGGGCTTTCGAAAACACAGACCATGCTAAGTGTTATCTTACCTCAAGCTATGCGCGTTGCTTTACCAAATCTTGGGAATCAGTTTATAGTCTTGCTAAAAGAGACCTCGCTAGCCTTTTTAGTCAGTGTGCCAGAAATTATGGGGCAAGCTAAGATATTAGCTGGACGAACATCCCAATTTTTTGAAGTATATATTGCAGCAGCGATTCTTTATTGGTGCTTATGCTTGTTAATAGAGAGAATATTGCGTTATGGAGAAAAAAAATTGAGTGCACATATTTAATTTTATGCATCTCTTTAAAAGCATTTAAAAACTAGGATTAGACTACAGCAAATCAATTAACTCTAGCTGTTACTAAGCGCACGAATTTTCGAAACAATAAATTTTGTCATATAAGTGAAGAGAAATTTAATCATGATAACAATACATTCATTAAATAAAAGTTTCGGTTCAGAGCATATTTTAAAAAACATATCGCTCAACATCAAAGAAGGTGAAACTGTTTCTATATTAGGACCATCAGGTGCTGGAAAATCAACTTTAATACGCTGCCTTAATTTCCTGGAAAACGCAACATCTGGTTATTTAACTATTAATAATATTGAAATTGATTTGACTCAGGCTGACAATAAGCAAAAAAATGCCATCAGACAGTGTACTGGTATGGTTTTTCAATCATTTAATTTATTTTCTCATCTTACAGCACTTGAGAACATCATGTTAGGGCTCATTAAAGTTAAAAAATTGCCCAAGTTAGAAGCAAAAAACAAAGCCTTAAAGTACCTTAGTCTCGTGGGATTAGCTGATAAAGCTGATGCCTACCCGGCAAGATTGTCTGGTGGACAACAACAACGAATTGGGATAGCAAGGGCACTTGCCCTGGAACCAAAAATCCTTTTAATGGATGAACCGACATCTGCTTTAGATCCAGAATTAGTTCAAGAAGTGCTCATTTTAATTAAAGAGATTGCGAAAGAAAATATTACTTTGCTTGTTGTCACCCATGAAATTAATTTCGCGAGGCAAATTGCGGATAAAATTATTTTTATGGAAAAAGGTGAAGTCGTTGCCTTTGAAGAAACAGAACACTTTTTTGCTCAGCATCGATCGGAGCGAATAAGACAATTTTTCCAAAACTATAATGAAGATCCTTTATGCTATATTTAATTTTGGCTTTTTAGCCCCTATTTTTTTCTTATTTAAAGTTTCTTGTTTATAGCTTTTTTTATTTTGCTGATCATGTCACCTAATAAGATTCCTAAGGACCCAAAAGTGATTATGAATAATTTTTAACTTGCAGATTCTCCTTATAAGTCTAAAATAGGTGTATTAGTAATATAAAAAATATTACATACACCTACTCGAGATTCGATATGATAAAACTCCCTCAGCAGAATGAACAGAGTTCAGTCCGCTCAAAGGATGTAAAACCCCTTAACTTATTAAAAATATTCATGGTTTTCTTGTTACCTATGCTCCTTAGTAATTTTTTACAAGGTCTATCAGGTACATTGAACAATATTTTTGTAAGCCAGATGATTGGTGATAAGGCATTTGCAGCCTTATCAGCTTTTTTCCCTGTGGTATTTTTGATGATATCTATTGTCATAGGTTTGGGCGCAGGTGGTTCAATTCTTGTAGGACAAGCTTTTGGCGCGGGTAATTTAAATAAGGTTAAGTCGATAACGGGCACAACTCTCTCGCTTAATTTCCTTCTAGGTATTGTTTTTGCTGTGCTCGGAGGGCTATTTTTAGATGAACTCCTTGTTCTATTAAAAACCCCTGATGATCTATTTTTAAGTACTAAGCATTACGCTTATGTCATGCTCTTAAATATTCCATTTATTTTTCTATTTATTTGTTTCACCTCGCTCTTAAGAGGCGCAGGTGACTCGTTAACGCCCTTACTGGCACTTATTGTAAGTACTTTACTCGGTGTCTGCCTTACCCCAATTTTTATACTAGGTCCTTTTGGTCTACCTTCTCTTGGCATAATGAGTCCTGCTCTGGCTATTTTGTTTGCGAATATAATGACTATGTCTTTATTGATTTATTACTTGAAAAAAACTCGGCATATTTTAGCATTCACACGTGAATTCTTGTCACATCTTATGATCAAAATAAGTTATTTAAAGATCATATTTAAAATTTCCATTCCCATGACAGTACAAATGATAACAATTGCCGTATCTGAACTTCTTATTGTGCGCTTAATTAATACTTTCGGTTCAGATGCAACAACCTCCTATGGCGCTATGATTCAAATCTTAGGTTATGTTCAATTCCCTGCCATTTCTATTGCCATAACGGTATCAATATTAGGTGCACAAGCCATAGGAAGGGGTGAATTAGCACTACTTAAGAAAATTACCCTCACTGGTCTTTTGGTGAATCTTTTATTAACTGGTGGATTGGTGTTATTTATTTTATTTTTCAGTGATTTTATTGTTCGATTTTTCATAAGTGACTTAACTACTATAAAGTTGACTAAACATATTCTTATGTTGACCCTGTGGGGTATGATAATTTTCGGTTTTGCTCGAGTATTTGCTGCAATTATGCAATCTAGTGGAATAGTACTTATACCTACTTTGATTAACGTGATTGTTGTTATATTTATCCAATTACCGATTGCAGGGTTTTTGGATAACTCCTTTGGGTTAACGGGTGTTTGGCTCTCTTATCCTATTGCATTTTCTATTATGCTTTTAATGCAATTTAGTTACTATTGGTTTTCATGGCGTCATAAAACAATAACAAGACTTATCTAACATGAATAATGATTTCTATTTACTTAAACGGTTAAAAAACTAACTAAATTAATAAATAACTAAATTACTGAATAATAATTGTATTCGTAGATTCCCATAGCAAGTGTATTTTAAATTTTAAACTTAACAGCTCTCTACCCAGATTTTTTATCTAGGAATGAATTATGAATGATGCCCTAACACTATTTCCTATTTTACTGAAGTTTTTCATTGGACTTTTTGCTGTGGTTAATCCCATAGGGATATTGCCAGTTTTTATAAGCATGACAACTTATCACTCAGCAGCTATGCGTCACAAAGTCAATTTGACAGCAACATCGGCTGTAGCGATTATACTTTTCGTTTCCTTAATTTTGGGGGAAGCAGTCCTAAGGCTTTTTGGGATCTCACTTGACTCATTTCGCATAGCAGGTGGAATACTTATTATGTCAATTGCCATGACGATGATCAGCGGTAAACTGGGTGAAGAGAAGCAAAATAAACAAGAAAAGCAAGAAAATGTCATCAAAGAAAATATTGGTGTAGTTCCATTAGCTCTCCCTTTAATGGCAGGACCTGGGGCAATAAGCTCAACGATTGTATGGAGCACAAAATACAGCGACTGGCAGTATATAGTAGGATTTACCTTTGCTGTTATTTTATTTGCAGTTTGTTGTTGGCTAATTTTCAAAGCTGCACCCTACTTTGTCAAAATACTTGGTCAAACAGGGATTAATGTGGTCACACGTATAATGGGGTTAATATTAATGGCTTTGGGGGTAGAATTCATAGTCACTGGTATTAAAGCCCTTTTCCCTGGTTTATTAACTTAAAAAGAGACTTATATGCAGGAATTTTTAGCTGTAGCAAACACTCACTGGCAGTTACTTTTCGAATTAACACTTCAGCATCTCTGGATAAGTAACATAGCCATCTTATTGGCAATTTTTATTGGAATAAGCATTGGTATTTTTCTGTCTATTTTTACTCCCTTAAAAGGACCTATCTTGGTTTTAGTAAAAATGCTTTACACCATACCATCAATCGCTATGTTTGGATTCTTGTTACCTTTTTTTGATGTGGGTAACCAAACTGCAATTATTGCTTTAGTGATATATGCGCTTTTACCTATGATAATGAATACAGTTACCGGTATTGAAAATATTCCTAAGCATATTACAGATTGTGCTAAGGCAATGGGGAGTTCTAGACGACAGATACTATTCAAAATTGAACTTCCTTTGGCGCTTCCTGTGATATTAAGCGGCATAAGAACGATGGTGGTTATGACGATTGCTTTAACGGGTATTGCCACATTTATAGGTGCTGGTGGACTTGGTGTGATGATTTATCGTGGAATTACCACAAATCAAATTTATCTCACCTTACTTGGTAGTATCGCTGTTGCATTATTGGCTTTTGCTGTTGATGGTTTTTTGCGTCTCTTAGAATGGCAGTTGACAAAACGCAGATCATTGTTGCCAAAAAAATTGTTCATTAGCCTTTCTCTTATGTTCGTAATTATTATAACAGGTCTCATCAGTCTGACCCAAATGCGTGCAAGTAGTGATGTTAATATTGCAACTAAACCAATGACAGAACAATATATTTTGGGTCATATATTGAAATTATTGATAGAAGATAATACTTCTTTAAAAGTTAAACTTAGTCAAGGTATTGGAGGTGGAACCTCTAATATACACCCTGCTATGGTAGATCAACAGTTTGACATATATCCTGAATACACAGGGACCGCTTGGAATGCCGTCTTAGGTGAAAAAAGTAACTATCAATCTGTGCTGTTTGATAAACTTAAGAAGCAGTATGAACAATCATTCAATCTCACATGGAAAGGCCTGTATGGGTTTAATAACACTTATGGGATTGCAATTAAAAAAGAGATTGCTGATAAATATCAAATCAAAACATTATCAGATTTAGCGATTTATGCTCCAGAGCTTAAATTTGCAGCTGAATATGATTTTTTTGAGCGCCCTGATGGCTATAATGCTCTAAAGGAAACTTATGGTATTTATTTTGAAGAGATGATAGATATGGATATTGGTCTTAAATACCAAGCCCTAAACCAAGGAAAAGTCGACGTCATTAATGTATTTACGACTGATGGACTACTAAGTCAAAGTGATGTAGTTATACTTGATGACAACAAACAATTGTATCCTGCTTATGAGGCTGGAAATATCATTAATCAATCACTTCTAGAAGAACATCCACAGATAGAGCCCGTATTGAATAAATTGAATGGTCTAATTACAGACAAAGAGATGGCGACACTCAATTATGAAGTAGAAGTTTTAAAAAAATCACCTGAAAATGTCGCAAAAGAGTTTCTACAAAGCAAGGGGATATACTGATGCCATCAAACATTCCATTTATTGAGTTTAAGCATGTTGATAAAAAATATGAGGATAGAGTCATATTTAACAACTTATCTTTTAACATTAATAAAGGAGATTTTATTACCCTTACGGGCACATCTGGGGGAGGTAAAACAACTTTTTTACGAATGATCAATGGCATGGTTATCCCTGATAAGGGAGAAATACTCATAAATCAAGAAGCCATCAATAAACAAGATATCTTAGCTCTAAGAAGAAATATTGGGTACGCCATTCAAGGGAGTGGATTATTTCCACATATGACAATTAAACAAAATATGCTTTATGTACCTGAACTCTCTTTAGATTGGAATGATGCTCAAAAAAACGCAAGAGTACTAGAACTCTTAGACATCGTGTCATTGGACAATACTGTTTTATCACGTTTCCCTGATGAACTTTCGGGGGGACAACAACAAAGAGTAAGTATTGCAAGAGCACTCGCAGCTAATCCTGATATTTTGCTGATGGATGAACCTTTTGGTGCATTAGATAGCGAAACTCGCACTCAGCTTCAAGACTCCATTAAGTCTATCCAACAGCGCTTAGGGGTAACTATTGTATTTATTACCCACGATGAAATAGAAGCGCGTTTATTGGGAACGAGAAGTTTTGAGTTAGTAGACGGTCATTTAACAGCCAAAAATTAAGTCAAGTTAGTGCTTTACGATTTAAATGTAATTTAATCATAAATGGACAGCAGCTTTTTTATTGTGGGTGCTATTTGCGTTACTTATGCAAAACCTTAGAAATTGCTAAACAAGTCTAGTAGTTTTATTAATATATTACCACTTATTCTGTTGCATCCTTAAAATATTGTTAAGTGATTAGAAGACTATCATAATTGAAGATAATGAAAATAGAAGACAATATAATAGAAGACAATGAAAATATTACATACCTCTGACTGGCATTTGGGAAGAACGCTTTATGGTAAGAAAAGAGACATTGAATTTGCCCAATTTCTTGCTTGGCTTAAAGACACTATCAATCAACAAAAGATTGATATTCTACTGGTGGCAGGAGATATCTTTGACACCACAACCCCCTCACACAACGCTCAATCACTTTATTACCAATTCTTATGTGATGTAGCAAGTACAGGCTGCCAGCACATTGTTATTATTGCAGGAAATCATGACTCCCCTTCTTTTTTAAATGCACCTAAAAGTATTTTATCTCATTTGAATGTCCATGTTGTGGGTGCAAAAAGTGACAGCGTCACAGAGGAGGTACTGCTTTTAGAAAACAAAAAAGACCTTTCATCCCCCTTAGCCATCATCTGTGCTGTTCCCTATTTGCGCGATAAAGATTTACGACAGCAAAACAGTGGTGAATCAATTGATGAAAAACAACAGAAGCTGGTTGAGGGACTAAAACAGCATTATCATTCTGTATGTAAAGAGGCTGTTTTGTTACAAGAGAAACTGCTAGAGATGGGACAGACAAAAGTACCTATCATTGGGATGGGGCATCTTTTTGCTGCGGGCGGCATTACAACTGAAGGGGATGGTGTACGTGATCTTTATGTAGGCAATTTGGCACATATCAGCGCTGAAGCCTTTCCAAAAGAATTAGATTACGTAGCATTAGGCCATCTGCACAGTCACCAATTAGTAGGAAAGCACTCTCATATCAGGTACAGTGGTTCTCCTATTGCGATGGGCTTTGGTGAAGCAAATCAAACAAAAAAAGTCCTTATTGTTGAATTTACCCCTGTTACCTCAAAGACTGAAAGTGTTACATTTACAATTGAAGAGATAGTTATCCCTGTCTTTCAACCTTTAGTTCGCATTGAAGGTGATTTAGATAAAATATTACATGCATTAGACGATCTTTTAGCACGAAAAAGTACAGCATGGGTTGAAGTAGAATATAACGCTAAGACGCTGGTTCCAGATTTGCGAAGAATAATTGATTCACATATTGAGGGAAGCTTTCTAGAAATACGCCGTATTAAAAATAGACTTATATTTGATAGCATTCTTAAGAGAGAAAAAGAGACTGAAACTTTAGAGGATTTAACTCCTTTAGATATTTTTAAACGATGCTTAGAAGCTAATAATGTTATTGATGAAAAAGAGCAATCAGAACTTATTTCGTTATTCAATGAGTCATTATACGCCATTGAAAATATGAAACATAATGATGAAGATGAGTCATAATTTTGCGATTCATAGGCAGATTTGAATGAATAAAATTGAATAGATACAGATAAATAGATACAGATGAAAATATTGCAAATTAGATTTAAAAACCTTAACGCACTCTATGGTGAATGGCAAATAGATTTACGAGAGCCAATTTATCAAGACAGTGGCATATTCGCTATTACAGGTCCCACGGGATCAGGAAAAAGTACCTTACTTGATGCCATCTGTTTGGCTCTGTATGCAGAAACACCTCGGCTTGGAAAAATAACTAAATCCAAAAATGACATTATGTCAAGGCAAACGGGTGAATGCTATGCCGAAGTATTATTTGAGACGGATAAAGGACAATTCATAAGCCAATTTTCACAGCGAAGAGCTAAAAAGCAAGCTAATGGTGCTCTACAAGAACCCATTCATCAATTAGCACTTGCTTCTGGCACTATCATCGAAAGTAAAAAAAATTTGGTGGGAAAGGCCATAATAGAGACGACCGGTATGGACTTTACCCGATTCACACGCTCAATGCTTTTAGCACAAGGGGGGTTTGATAGCTTTTTAAAGGCCACTGATGATGATAAATCAAAAATATTACAACAAATTACAGCGAGTGGTTTATACAGTGAACTATCTAAACAAGTCTTTTTAGCCCATAAAGAGGCAAAACTTGCTTATGATAGCTTACTTGCACAATCACAGCATTTACAGGTCCTTGATGATGAGAATTTAGCACAATTACAAGAAGCTTCGGAAAAAAATAATCAAACTTTGATAGAAATAAATAAAGAAATCGAACAAAAAAAACAAGAACGAGACTGGTTAGTTCAGCAAAATTCCCTCATCGCCTCAATAAAAGAATTAGAAATCACCTTAGAAAAAACTACTGCGAAAAAACATGCTTTTTTGCCAAAAATAGAAATCATAACACAAGCGCAAAAAGCCCTATCTATCGAGGCAAGTTACACGAGCCTAACTCATTATGAAGGATTACTACTTTTAAAAAAGAAAGAACTAACACAACAATCTGAAAAGGCGCCAAAGTTAAAAGCCGTGTTAGTGGAACATAATCAAAAAATATCTACTGAACAAAATTTACTTGAGCAAACCGAACAACAATACAAACAATTGTTACCTATCCTAAACGAAGTCAAGCAGTTAGATATCGAAATAGAACAACTAGATCAGCAGCTTAAACGCTTGAATAGTGCACTTGTTAAAGAGCTAGAGAAACAACAATTACTTCAAAAAGAACATTTAAAGCTTGAAAATGAAAAATTGTCTACCCTAAAACAAATAAGTGATTCAAAAAATTTTATGGATCATGGACTTGGAGTACAAATAAAAAGCTTATCTCATAATTTCTCTTCACTATTCCTCCAGATAGAAAGACTTAAACAGCTTAAACTGTCACAAATAACTCTTTTGAAGCAACAAGATGATAATATTTCTTCACAAAAAAATGTCGCAAATAAATTAGAATTATTAAGTAAAAATCTCAGGGCATTTGAGCAGGAAATAGTGCAGATTAAAAATGACGAAGCAGAATTAGTTAAAGAGAGTCAATTACTTCTAAACAACCGAACTATTGAAGAGATATTAAAAGAAAAAGAGTCATTAACAAAATCACTTTATTATATTGATACAGTCGCTAACTTGACAGCACATAGAGCGAATCTCATGAAAGATGAACCATGTCCTCTTTGTGGCTCAATAGAACACCCGTATGCACTTGAAGTTGATATTGATACTGATAAGAAAAACACCGAAGCTGCAATTGAATTACTCAACCGAAAGATTCGTCAAGCCAATATTATCAAAGAACAGTGCGCAGTATTTACTAAAAAGGTTCAGGATAAAAATTTAGTTATACATCAAACACAATTAGAAGAAGAAAAATACATTCAGACCCATCAATTTTTACAACAAACAGCAACTGAATTAGAAAAACAACAAAATGAACTCACAGCTGAAGTATTGAGACTTACTGTAAAAATAGAAGAATTAATTACCCCACTTCAATTAAGTATAAGTAGTACACCTTTAGATACTCTAATAACAAAATTAGAGACGTTAATTAAGACGTATGAGCGTCATTCAGATATATTATCTAAAGGGGAATCAGAGCTAAACTCCTTGGCAATTCGTGAATCACATATTACTGTCAGTTTAAATGAGTTACAGCACTATTTAGCTAAAAATACCGAAGAAATCACAAAATTAACAGAACAACTCACCGCTAAACAAGATAAGCGACGTTTCCTTTTTTCAGATAATGATCCTAACGTTGAACTGATTAAGCAGGAAGAAAATCTTATATACATAAAAAAATCGTTACAAGATTTAGTCGCTGAGCAGCAACAACTAACTGAACAATTAACGATTAATAGTACACAAATACACACTTTGCAGTCAGACATTATTTCTATAACAGGAAGATGCCTTGAAGCAGAACAAAAATTTTCCGCTTTACTCCAAGAAGTGGGTTTTAAAGATAAAGCGGATTTCCAATTTGCTTTATCAACTAAAGATTCAATTGATACTTTACAGCATGAATTGAAATTATTGGAAGATGAACTTTTTGCTCTAAATACACTCATTAAAAAAAGTCGTGATGATTTAATTGCCCTGCAGACTTTAACACTGACTGAAGACCCTTTAAATAGCGTTTTAGCAACATTATCGCACTTAGAAAAACAATTAGAATCTGCAAGGCAAACCCAAATTGAAATACACACAGTACTCAAACAAGACCAGCAAGCAAGGGAGCAGCTAGGATCGCTTAAACATAGCCTGGAGCAATCAAGAAACCACCTTGTGTCTCATGAAAAGCTCAATCTATTAATTGGTTCAGCGGATGGAAAAAAGTTTCGTCATTTTGCTCAAGGGATCACATTTGAAATCCTTGTCATGCATGCTAATCAGCAATTAGCCAAGATGAACGACCGCTATTTATTGATCAGAGATAATTCTCATCCTTTAGCTTTGAATGTAATAGACAACTATCAAGCAGGAGAAATTCGTACTATTAATAATTTATCTGGTGGAGAATCCTTTATTATGAGTCTAGCTCTTGCATTAGGATTATCTCAAATGAGCAGTCAAAAAACCCGCGTAGATTCCCTATTTTTGGATGAAGGGTTTGGCACATTGGATGAGGAAGCATTAGATGTTGCATTAGATGCTTTGTCATCATTGCAACACGAAAATAAACTGATAGGAATAATTTCCCATGTGCCACAATTAAAAAATAGAATTACCACTCAAATACTTATTGATGCAGGCCATGGCGGAAGAAGTAAAATGGTCGGTCCTGGGTGTAAACATATCAATGATTCGTTTATATAGCTAAACGGAGATTGGCAAGATAATTGTAATCTTGTATGGATTGCCCGAAAAAAAAAACAAACGGTGTAGCTTAGTATGTAAAAATTATAAATAACTAACAACTATCTTGACAAGTTCCGGAACTCTGTAGGCTTATCATTGCAACTAATGATTTAAGTGAAGAAATGGGCATGCTGAGTCTATTAGACCGATATAAATCACAAGAGAAAATTGAAAGTGGTTTTAGGCTATTGAAAGATCCCTCTTTTTTCGCCAATCCAATTTACTTACACACACCGCATCGTATTGAGTCATTATTGATGCTCAAAACAGTCTGCATTATGATTTACTGTGCGGTACAACATGAGATCAGAACCCAATTACAACGTTCAGGGAGTCAAATTAGAGGGCATTGTAACAAGTTAACGAACAAGTCTACAGCCAAATACATTTTTAAATTATTTAGGAATATCTCAGTGATTCAGACTCGAGTAAATAAAGCAATAAAACAGCAGCTGACAAAGCTAGCTGAGGAGGTTAATTTGGTCTTAAAAATACTTGGAGAAGACTGCCTAGCGATGTATCAAGTTTAGTTAAATTGGTTGAGCAAAGCATACTATTTTTAGCTTGGGTGATACAACTCTAAATGGCCGTGCAGTAAGGTGTGATTTAGTGTATAAATATCAATCGCTTACACTAAGCAATAGCCTAATGATGGCTTCTTTTCTGGGTCTCTACTTAGTGTTTTCGATGCAGATACGAGATATGACGAATAACATACAAATTAGTGCAAATTTAGAACAAATGATTTATTAATGCGAAATACGGGATACATCATTATCCATCAGTGTTTTTTTCACTTTTAAATAAGGAATACCTTAAGCTTTCAATTTTTAATTACCGTCATCGTTTTATTGATAATTCAATGCATTAACTTGCAACTTGTAAGTTAACCTGCTTTAGACGATTGAGTGCCAACTCTAATTTTGATACATCAAACAATTTGAGCTTACGTTTAGCCCATGTTTCTCCAGCAGGCCAATGCCGTATACCATCCAAGAGAGATTCAGGATCTGGAGATACATGCTCATTAAAGAGCAACCAATCTACGGTAGACAATAGTTCTATCCCGTAAGGAGACTCAAAACCGTCAATTAATTCAGTTGTTTTTTCTAATGCGGGGATGTAGTCTTTCGCTTCATACTTTAAGTACAATGTAACCTTATCTCGCTGAGTATCATTAAACCAAATAATATCTAGCGGGTCGCAATCACTTATGCGTTTTTCGCTCTTTAGGTAGCAACCATCCAAGCCATCTAATAAATGACGTAATTTATCTGAATATGGTCCATAATTATTCGCGACGAAATTAAGATTCAACGGATTTTTTAGCCCTTGAGCATCAATAGCACGTTCTATGAACCAAGCAAGTTTCTGAATTTCTAATAGACTACATTCCATTCCAAGCACCCAGTAACGACGTATAAGCTCAGCAATCAAGGCACGTGCAGGAGTTAACTTTTCAACACCCTTTAGTTTAGCCACGTTCTGATATTGTTCGGTAGGTTCAAAAATCATGATTTCTACATTTTTAAGATCGCCGAGTATTTTGGTAATATGAGGTTTTACCTCTTCCCACTTGAGACCACCATTACCGGCTCCCAATGCGGGGATAGCGATAGATTGCACGTTATGCATCTTTATAAAAGCACGAAGATCGACTAATCCATCTATAATCCATTGCATTTGTGACTTAGCTCGCCAATGTTGTTTTGTTGGGAAGTTAACAATCCAACGAGGCCCCATTAGTTCACCTGTCTCTGTAACAAACATCTTTCCGGTCTTAACATTTTTATCCTTACATGCTTTTGCATAAGCAGCCATGTTGGCTGGATAACGTTCTTTGAACATCAAAGCAATTCCTTTGCCCATAACTCCAACAGTATTAACGGTATTAACCAGGGCTTCTACATTAGCCTCCAACAAATTACCTTGTATAAATTTTATCATCTTCGGGCTCCTTAAAAGTACCAACTAGGTCGACAGCGTATATCCAATTTAACATTTAGCCTATTGGCTTGTTCTTGCAATTCTTGTTGCACAACCTCTGTGTAACATACCGCACCCAACAATGCATTAATTGGCATATGCCTATAGATTAAAGCTTCTGCTTGATAACGCTCTACCTTTTCAGGATCATTTACATTTCGCTGAAAATTTCGTTGCTGCAATAAATCCCAATCAATCGTCGTTAAATCAGCTAAATTATTGTAGTAATTTGCGGTTACTGGATACGCATGACGATCGGTAAATACAAAAGGCAGTCCGATTTCAGCAACGTGATACAAGCTAGAAACTAAAATAACAATATCGCTATTAGATACATATTTCACGCCTCCGCGTCCTGTGTAAATATTATACATCATTGGGGAGAATGGCGTGAAATAAAAAGGAATATAATCATTAAGTACACCTTGGGGCACAAGAGGCACAGTACGATTACCACGACGATTGATTAATTCCTCATTTCCAATAGTTATCCAGTTTTGAGAACGGGCTGTTTCGTTTCCTGCATGCAATCCATTAATGAGTATCCATGGAATATTTTGGCGATGAGTAATTCGCCAAATAAGTGCTTTTTTTGAATTAAGCTTCGTATATTTCATTAACTGGACACTCCTTGATTCATAGTAACATCAATCTGAACGAATTGTTTCTCTAGCTTACTTTTTACAATATTTACAATCTCCTCTGTGGGAACATAGATTTTAAAGAACTTTGATATATCAACAATGTGAGGGGATAAACATTCCGCCATACAAATGTTCTTGGATTCTAAATCTTTGTAATCTCTCTTATTCATGGTATCCCATTCAATTAAATTAAAACCTATATCATAGTCATAAAGTTCAATATTACTATTTGCGAGTGGATGTCTAGGAGTTACCTTTCATTTTTCATCCTTAGCTGTTTGTCGTGTGACTGTAATTAAAACAAATTTTTTATTTGGCCAAGTATTTTGAACGCTACCATCAAGAGGATTTTAGAAAACCAATGAAAAGGAACGTAGTTTTCGAGTTTATGCTTCTTTCGATTTTTTATTATTCCTTGATCTTCAATATCATGAAATTGATTTAATTGTGCTCTTGGTATTAATCTATTTTTCAAAATGGAGCTTAGATTATTCAAACTTGTAAGGTAATAGAGTAACTTCTTATATTTTATATCCGTCATTTTTTTCTTTTGGCGAATTCAAGTAATAAGTGCATAGCCCTCGAAAATTTTTTCTCTGGTTATGCCTGTTAGTTCCTCGAATACTTCATAGGGTGTTTTATAACCCAAACATTTTCTTGGTCTGCTATTTAGTTTATCAATAGCATCAAGTACTTCTACTACTTCAACATCATTCAGTTGCCTCGATTTAGGGAAGTATTGCCTTAAGAGGCCATTTGCATTTTCATTTTGTCCTCTTTCCCAAGAATGATATGGTTTAGCAAAATACGTTTCACATCCTAATCTGCCTGCTATAACTTCATGCGCTGCAAACTCCCTGCCATTATCAAATGTGATGCTTAGCACTACTTCTTTTATAGGTTCAAGCATTTGCGTAATCGCATGCGTGACCTCTTCAGCGCTTTTGCGACTAACTGGCAAAGCTAGTCGTAGTTTTGATTTTCGCTCATCCAAGGTTGCTAATGCACCTTTGTGTTTGTTTCCAATCATTGTATCAGCTTCCCAGTCACCGATTCGTGTTCGGTTATTGGCTGCTTCAGGTCTTTCATCAATATCT
>NZ_JBHLXE010000093.1:0-12275 GCF_042432445.1 Thorsellia kenyensis
CATCTTAATGTCAATTGATATTATTTATTTTTTGATCAATTGGTTAAGGTTTGATCTCCCCCTGACTAAATATTAATTCCGCCGCAGTCTGACCATGTACAGCCCAATGCATTTTGTTTTGTACTCTAGCAAAAAATTGTATGCTAGTCTCTGCTTTACCATCATAATCGATACTGGTTGCATAAATATCGCAAATCTTGCGCCAGAAGATTTTTTCTGAAGAACGAATATCACGAATTCGGTTGAGCAATTCCTCAAAGTAAAGGCTGTTGTCAGGATTTTTTAATTGCTCATCATCCATCACAAACCCTTTTTTCAAGTATTCTTGCAGTGTCTGAGTTGCCCATTGACGAAAATAGATTCCTTGCTTAGAACGGACTCGATAGCCAACCGCTAAAATAGCGTCCAAGTTGTAGTAAGTAACCTGACGACTGACTTCTCTACCACCCTCAATTTGAACTGTTGCATTATTTGCAACAGTTGCTTGTAGAGACAATTCTCCTTCATCATATATATTTTTTAAATGTTTTGAAATGACCGATTTATCTCGTCCATACAATGTTGATATTTGATTAAGATTCAACCATATACCCCCTGATTCAAAACGGCATTCAACCTTTGCTTTACCATCTTCACTTTGAAATAAAATAATTTGAGTTTGTACTGCACCTAGTTCATTGTTCATATTGAGTTCTTACGATGTATTGTTCTTAGAGTATTAGTTAAAATATCATAATTGGAACTTAGATAACATACAATTTCTATTAATGCACTTAATCCTAATTTCCTTTGCTTTTCCGAAAAACTTAGAATTTAATAAACAGTTTTAAGTTAATTAAAATACTTATAATGATCGTTACGAAAGTCTTTAGGTATCGGAATTAACAATGAAGGCCTATCCGTCTATTTGAGAATAACTTTGAGGTAATATTAACATAATCTCTTATCCCACAAAAAAATTTTCGATATTTTACTTAAGCTTACCCTAAACAAGCACTTTTAAAAGACAATAAATTTTCATTCGTGACTGCATAATAGTGAATTCTTGTGAATAAACATTCTAACGTTTTAACTTGAGGTAATAAATTTTATCCATCTGTTATATGTATAAATTATGGTGTAATCAAAAGAACTTTTCTAGCAATTACCGAAGTGAGTACAAAGGTGAGTATAATTTGAAATGAGAAATTTAAAGTATTTATAATACAATCGCTTGATTTGAGAATTGCGCTTTAATGTGTAGCGATTGGATCATTTAATGATGTGTTAATAGTGTTAATAGTTTTAACCATTAACACATCATTAAAATGTTTCACAGGGCACGAGCATACATTTATTTACAATAGCATTTAGTTAATTATTTCAATGGGTAAGGTATTTTAGCTAATTACAAAAAATCAAAAGTGGCAGTTATAATGCAATTTTAAATCAATATCTTACTGTAAAGTTTGCTCGCGCCCTGAATGTTTCATGTGATGAATTTTAAAGTATAATAATTAATTATCTAACCAATTTTCTACAATGAGACCTGGTACGCGATCAAATTCTTTGCGATTATTAGTGACAAGTATTAATCCAGCACTTCTTGCATGCCCCGCAATATGTAAATCATTAATTCCAATTGGTGTACCATTTCGTTCTAGCCCGGCTCTAATATGACCATAGTGAGCGGAAGCCTTAGCGTCATAATCTAAAACACTAATACGAGAAATAAAATCTTCAACAACTTGGAGGTTTTTCTCCTGTGAGGTGCTTTTTTCTACTCCATGCAATAACTCAGAAAGTGTGATTACAGAAATTGCCATTCGATTAGTATTAGCGTTGAAACGCGCTAACAATTCTATAGGGCGGCGCTTCAAAACATAGATAACAATATTAGTATCTAGCATGTATTTTAGCATTAAAACCCCTCACGCTCAGACTGATGTTGCTCTGCCCGTTCAGGTAAAAAATCATCTGATACATGCTTATCATTTAGAAAAAAACTATCCCATGTATTTTCAATGGGTGATAAGATTCTCTCATTTCCTACGGCCCTTACAGTAACTAAGTTCACTGATTTTGGAAAACGCATATCTACGGGTAACCGCACATTTTGAGTGTTATTATTCATAAAAACTTTAGCTTGTGACATAGCTTACTCCTTTAGTGTTGCTCTGTTAAATGAATTATACACCATATAAGCTATATAGCAATGCTATATAGCTTATACCCTCCTAAATTTTTTCATAACTCCAACCCTACGAGAAAAACACTACAAATATGATCCTACAATTAATCTCATTACTACTGATGCTTTTCACCCTCCGTAAGGAACAATGAAGTTTCGTGCCACAAGGGACAGACTTATCATTTTGATGGCTTTAAGTTGTTTTGTGGTGGGGCAAATAATTTCGGACTCTTTCTTGTAGGTTTATCAATGTAATTGTTTAGATCTGTTTGGTGTAAAGCCACCATTATAACTATGAGACCTAATCGCACTGTAATATTTTACGATATAATTAATTATATATTAATGAGAAACCGTTAAATTATCATTTCTAGGTTTTGTTACCCATCTAGTTTTAACGCTCCATTCGGCTATTATCCCAATAATTACTAAAGTGAGTACAAAGGTGAGTATAATTTGAAATGAGACATTTAAAGTAATTATAATACAATCACTTGAGTTGAGAATTGCGCTTTAATGTGTAGCGATTTGTATTGAATAGTTATTTGGTGCTCATTTTACAGGGCACCAACAAATTAAAGTGCCGAACACACAAATTTATATAAAAAGTCTTTGATAATGAAATAGTTTATTTAAAAACTGCGTAACCCCTACGCATGAGCATAGCTAATTTATACTCCCTAAAGAATACTAGACTATTGACCATTTTTACGCCTGTTTTTTAACTTGTTGACTTACAAGCACCGGCAATGCCTGCATTAATTATCATTCGATTCTATTATTTTTTCTACTAGCCTATAAACCGTAGTTCCCGTTAAAGTAGGGTAAAAATTTTTCTGTTCAGAATTCATTCTATCTATTTTTTTAGCCCTGGTGATTGCCGCTAATATCATCGACTTTGATATTTTTTTCACATTAATCCCTTTATCATAGTCAGAAATGTATCTCTGAAGCCTTTTTGAGCATTGTTCTGAATTACTGATTCCAGTAGCCTCTTCAAAATGGAGTAAAAGCCAAAACTCGAATTTAGGATTACTCAGTGCAAGCCCATAATTATCCGCTTGTAATGACCATTTGGCTAAAATAGACAATTGCTCGTCAGTCCATTGATCTTTATCGACTACTAACCAAGCTTCATCAGTATTCTTTAATCCCTCATCTTTCAGGTACTTTTGCATCCTCGCAAGCACTTGAGGAGGAGAACTTTCATACCTACTTTTAAGGCAACTAACACGAATTATTGAATTTTTATCATTAAAAATAGAAAAATACTCTGGCTCTGTTTTAATACCTTCTACCGCTAGTATAAACATTTTTTTATATCGTCTTTCACCTAATGGACGAGTAAATTTTCTTCTTTTTGACATGATTAAAGTTACTCCTCTTTCTGATTAGAAGCAGGAATCAATGATATCTTTGGAATACCACCTAATCGGCCCTGTAAATAACTTTTTTGAATATTTTTATCATATCTAATATCCTTATAATCACTAAATGAAATCAGATGAGAGCAACCAGTTAAGCTCCGTTCAGTCACCCACATTTCATCTCGCCTCAATAATTTTTGGTCCATTAAAAGAATATCATGTGTTGTCACCAATAATTGTGAGCGACTATCATTTGTACAATTCGAAAGATAAGTCTCCAATAATTGCCAAGTCAATAATGAATGTAGGCTTCTATCTACTTCATCAATGACGTAAACTTTTTTTGAATTAATATCTGATAACTCCAAAAAGGCTGGAAGAAGATCAATCACTCTTTGAGAACCGTCGGATTCTTGTCTAATATCAAATTGTATTTGTTCACCTTCTTGATTAGAATGGAATGATACCATTTTTTTTGCTATCAATTGCCCAGATTTGCGCGTTATAATAAATCGCTCATTAGTAGAGGGATTAGGTAACCTTATAGTTACTCCCTCTTTTACATCTTCTTTAATTTTATTCTTTACTGCTTGTGTAAAAGGTGTATTGTCAAACGGGATTTCCTCGCTACCTAACTGAGATATCCCAGTATCAAGCTTTGGCAATAATTGATTCATTGTATTATATAAAGGATGTGCTTCATCCAAAAAATGTTCAAATGATTCAAATCTTGAGTCAGGAGCAACAAGCTCTAATGTATCCTTAAACCAATCATAAATAGGACGGAAAGTTTCAATTTTTTGAGTGATTGAATTAGTTAAAAATAATTGATTATCTCTTGTCCCTTTAAAGGCAAAATGCAAAAACATATCTTTATTCAAGCCTGCATGAAAATTTGGGTTATCCCCTTGCCTATCATATAAAACTTTTTCACTTGTACTTGTTATTTGAATAAGTTTTTCTTCTAAAATTGCATGTTGAGTTACAGCAAAGCTGAACTCATAGATAATTTCATCTTTCAATAACTCAATTTTAAAACGACTGGGATTTTCTTGGGATAATGAGTCCAGTCGATATGTTTCTACTGGAATAACGCTATCAGGACTGGTTCCTCTAACAACTAGCCATTTAACAAAATTTAAGGCTTTAAAGAAATTAGTTTTACCCGAAGCATTACCGCCATATATTGCTGCAATGGGTAATACGCTAGTTTGGTATTTAGAAATTTTCGCAATGCGTTCCCTATGTTGCTTTTCTTTACTTGCAATCATCGAAAAATGAACTGGCTCTCGAAACGACATCCAATTTTGAATAGTAAAACTAATAATCATAATAAATACCTCAATGAGTAAATTTACGCATAAATATTGATATTAAATCATTATAACAGATTACTATCCTTCCATGAGAGATTTTTTCTCATTAACTTAAACCCTACTAGTGACAATCAACAATGGTGAATTCTAATTATAAGTACACAACAGCTATTCTCCTGAGTGTATTAAATTTACATCTTCTTTTTTTAGAATATTCCAGTTGCTAATGATCAATCATATCGTTCAAATTCTAGATAAAAACTTAATTCAAAATCCAGTATAATCTGTAACTAGTTTCATAATCATTCGCTCAGCAATTACCAAAGTGAGTACAAAGGTGAGTATAATTTGAAATGAGAAATTTAAAGCAATTATAATACAACCACTTAAATTGAAAATTGCGCTTTAATGTGTAGCGATTTGTATTGAATGGATTATTGGTGTTCTATACATAACGATTTGAAATGGCCCTTAACTAATTTAGTTACAGGGCCATAATTTCTTCTTTCTAGTTTCGATTTCAACTTAAAGATACACGCGTTTTACAAACTAATCTCAACATAGATAAGATTTCGGCCACGGAACCTTATTAGCCTAATTGAGGCGGTTCTTGCAAAACAAGCCTTATACTTGTACCGCAAGCTAAAGCGTATCGTTCCAGTGTTTTCATGCTTGCTTTACTGGCATTTTTTTCTAACTTACTCACCGCTGGCTGTGTAATTCCCATTCTTTCTGCCACTTGTGTGCTATTAAGACCTGCTCTTTTTTTCATGGAAATTAATAACTCTTGTACTTCTTCTTCCAGTTTTTCAACTAAATAAGCGTTTAATACATCATTATTCATCAAAGCTTTTTCTTTAACTTTAGAGTAAGGGATACCTTTAGTTTTCATTTGTTAATTCCTCTAATCGTTTTATTGCTAATTTAATTTCATTTTTCGGCGTTTTTGCCGTTTTTTTTACAAACGTACGTAAAATATAAATTCGTTTTTCTTTTGCAAAAGCAAAAAATGTTCGCGTAATATCTTTCTTACCTACTCGCAATTCAAACAACCCATCTTGGATAGTATCTGTATCAGGGTACCTTAAATGATTTCCTTGCACCTCAAGTTTATCCAGTGCTGCTAAAGCTTTAGCTTGCATTTTACTCTCAAGACTTAATATCTCTTCTTCAGCCTCAGGATGAAAAATTAGTTCAAACACATAATCACTCCTTGTTGAAAAGTACATAAAACCATGTATTTATAATACCAATTATAACATTATAACTCAAGGGTTATTCATAACCTACAACCTAATAATTACCTAAAGGTTATTTTTAAGGCTCAACACTCTTTCAGAAATTTTCCTAAACAATTGTTCTGAACTACATGGGACCAGACCACTGTTATAACCATAAGTCCTGATGGTCCTGTAATATTTTGCGATATCATTTAATATATCTTAATGAGCTTCCGTTAACTTATCATAGCCAAACTTTCGCTCCCATTTAATTTTACAGCTTCTAAAAAAGCGTTATATTTGCCTTTTATCCCAGCAATTACCAAAGTGAGTACAAAGGTGAGTATAATTTGAAATGAGAAATTATATATTATTATAATACAATAATTTGAACTGAGAATTGCGCTTTAATGTGTAGCGATTTGGCATTTAGAATAAATATTCATTATTATCAGTTATTTTAACTGATAATAAACACACATTCGTAGGATCTTATAAGCAATTGATATTTCTTTATTTATTTTGAGGTGCTTTTTTGTGTGTTTTTTACGGAGTTTTGGTGTAAATATTAAATAAAAACTTGAAGAGATGCTCGTTCTGTGATCAAATATGGTTTGTAAATCAATATTTTAAAACAAAGGAGCATCTCTTGGAAAGAGAATTTACCACATTTACTAAGTCAATTAAAGCAGTTTTTAATCCTAGCCGTATCCTTAAGCTATCACGCAAAGTAAAATTCACTCAGAAGCTCAGGGCACTACACCCTGCAAATCTTGTAGGGGCATTGATACATGCATTAAGCTGCCACGACCATGCTAATTTAACCGATATTTTAAGGGTGCTTGATGAACGCTATCAAGAGCTGTTAAATTATAAACCCTATCATAACCAAATTAAAAAGCCTGAGTTTACGCATTTGTTACAATCTCTGACAGAACAAGCCACTAAAGAGCTATTGATTCAGCCTTTTAGATCTAGCTTGCCAGCTGAATATCCATTCAAGCATATTCATTTACATGATGGTTCGTCACTGACTCTACATGAAAAATTAAAAGATGTCTATCAAGGTAGATTTACTAAAACTGCGCCGGCAGCCATTGAAATTCATCTAACTCTTGATTTAGTAGCGGCTATTGCTAATTATGTTGGGCTTGATGCAGATAAAGAAAGTGAGAAACATCATAGGCCATTTGCCGATGAACTTAAAGATACCCTTGTATTAATGGATTCGGGGTATTTTGATATCGAATATTTCAAAGAAATCAACCAGTTTAGCGGTTTTTATCTTATGCGAGCAGGTAAAAGTATTAACCCAGAAGTGGTTGATTATTTAGATCCTGACACGCATGAACGAATTTCTTGTCTTAAAGATAAGAGCGATACAACCTCTGTTGTAAAACTAAATAAGCTCAATATTGGTAAAGATAAGGTGTTTGATTTAACGGTTAAATGGTGTAAGTTTAACGAAACATTTAGGGTCGTCCAATTCTGGGATAGAAAAACCAAAAACAAAGCATATTTAATCACGAACCTACCAGTGGAGCAGTTTAGTGCACAAAGCGTACTTGAATTATATAGTCTAAGATGGCAAGTAGAGCTATTTTTCAAAGAGTTAAAATCATATTGTAGCATGAAGAAAGTGAACACCGCCGACCCAAATATTGTAAAATCACTACTTTGGGAAAGTATCTTGTCATTGTTAATTAAGCGTTTTGTTGCCTTTCATGTTGGGCTGATGTTTGGTGTAATGATTTCTACCCATAAAGTAGCAAGAACAGCACTTCACTGGTTACCTAATTTTATGCACATTATTCTTAACGGAACTGATGATGAAAATGAGATTAAAATAATAGAAAAAATCTTTAAGTTTCTGAGTAAATGGGCTTCACGAGCTCACCCAGAAAGAGATAGTAATACGGCTTTATTTCAGCTAGGTATAAAATTATATTCTAAACAATAACTTGCTTAATGATTGATTGTTAATTAACCTTAAGCACCTACGAATGAATAAACACATGAATCTTATCATCTGAATGTCAAATTTCATTGACCTAGCAATTAAAATCATGCCCCAACATATTCTTTTTTCACTAGACAACTTTTATAACCTTATAATGGTCTGATTTTTCTGTAATCATATAAGACTAATCTAGTCAACTAACCAGGTAAAATGATATTAATTTCCTCTAAAAATCATCTCATTCCAGTTGTTTCTGTAGTAATTTTTTCATACTATGAAGTAAATAATTTAATTTATCTTGCAAAAAATTGTGTATAATTAAATCATTATAGGAGACATCATATGAATAGCGACAAGAAGCAAGAGACATATATAAAACCATCTAGAGTGGAAATTTTGCGCTCTGTAACTACTTCTACTGCACTAGAAACAGGTCATTCATCAGAAAAATTAGCTTCTTCCTTCGAAGAGAAACGTAAACAATATGCTCATTTACGATTGGCTACGTAAATTAAAGATGATTAAGCGAATAGTTTATAAGGTAACTTTTACTTACCCACTTTTGGGCATAGCCAGTTCGGAAAATTTTAATTAACTTAAGCTAAAAATATTAAATAATTTTCAATGCTTTTTTTATTAAATAGTTCATGGGATAGTAATTACCAGATAATCCAGAATGAATTGCAGAAATGTACTCATCCTTATTTTGTTCCCAGTATTGATAATCAAGAGGTTTTCTACCCCCCTGTACCGACATGACATCTGCTAATAGTCTTGATATACGCCCATTTCCATCTCTAAAAGGATGTATTAAAATAAATTCCACATGTATTATAGAAAGCGCTTCAATTAATAAATCCTCACTCATTCTTGTGCATGGTGTATAAATCGCCAAAAATTTTTTCTCAAATTCATTTAGCAGTTTTTGTAGCTGTGAACATGAAGCAAACAAGAAACCACCTTTACTAATATCAGCTGTTCTTTCTTTACCCGCCCAATCATAAACATTTCCAAGCCAGAGCCTATGCCAATTTTTAATCATAGAAATATTGATTCGACTATTTATAGGAAATTGATTTTCAAAAATTTCTAAATATAAAGTTTCTAATAAGACCATTTCCACTGTATCAATCTCATCTAAACTTGTAATTCCAAGTTTATTTAACATAACTAATTCATTCGAATTTTCTTGAAATTGCCCTTCACTATTAGAAATTACATATTTATTCACTCAACAACACACCTTTAATATTAACAATATAGACCAAATAAGTGATTCAATAAAAAACTAACTTCTGACTGTAGCTCACCAAAGTACTATGACTGACAATAGCTAATCAATACTTTACCCATATATTATACCAAAACACCATAGGAAATAGTGAATCTACTTCAATAACTAAATTGAACATAAAAAATCAGCTACGCACTGTAATCCTCCCAAAAAATAACGCCTAAATAAGTAACTATGAATGTGTTGTTAACGACCAATTATAATGCCCTTGCGTATTCTCATCCACTTCAAACATGAAGTTTTATCTATCTGTATTATAATTAAATTTAACCCATTCATAACAGCTTCCCCAGCAATTACCAAAGTGAGTACAAAGGTGAGTATAATTTGAAATGAGAAATTTAAAGATATTAAAATACAATAACTTGAATTGAGAATTGCGCTTTAATGTGTAGCGATTTGAACTGAAAAATTTTATTGATTGGTGTTCGTTTTCAGAGCACCAATTAATAAAATTGGCAAATACACAATTTAAATTACGGCTTAGTTACTTAGGTAAGATCAAGTGACAATGCTTAATGAATTTATCACTAGAGCCTATAAATACCCCCCTACTCGACACGGAATTTCGAACACTATCAAAACAACTCTTTTTCCCGCGCTTTTAAAGGCCTCATATCAGTATTTATACCTTTCTTTGTCTTTTTGTTATAATTTTGGATGAGTTAACAGCAACTGTTATAATCCTTTTTTAAATATAGTCGTTCTTCTAAGAATTAGTGTCTTGCAAGGAATGAAAAAACTTAAAGTATTTCTGGAAAATTCGTCAAATAAGCCGCCTTGACATTGTAACCAGATAGGTTACAATGTACATATAATCAAAAATTTCAAACATAAAGGACTAGAAAAATTTTACCTAACTGGTAGTACAGTCGGTATCCAAGCTATACATGCAAAGCGGCTTAGATTAATTTTATCAAATCTTGATCAAGCTGAATGTATTGAAGAAATGGACTTACCTGGTTTACGTTTGCATGAACTAAGTGGTTCCCGAAAAGGCACTTGGTCCGTCACAGTAAATGGTAATTGGCGCATTACGTTCAAATTCAACGGACGAGATGCTGAAATTGTAAACTATGAGGATTATCACTAATGACTATGCACAACCCAGCTCATCCAGGAGAAATTTTGAGGGATTTGCTAATTGCTCCTTTAAATTTAACAATCAGTGATGTCGCAGATCATCTTGATATAAGCAGGAAAACCCTATCAAAAATATTAAATGGACGAAGTTCAATTACTCCTGAAATGGCTATGCGATTAGAACTTGCTTTTGTCAGGCCATCAGCTGAACATTGGTTACGCCTTCAAAATGCTTACGATATTTCGATTCTCAGAACTAGAAAAGAAACTCTACATGTGCAATCTTTTGAGCCCATACTGGGATAAGTTTATGCCCGCAGATAAACTAAATTAACTAGCACATTTTTTATGTTTTTAAGACATTCCAAAATAGTTATTATAATATGGTTGTTACAATGCCAAAGTGAAGTTATCAAAGCAAACCTTTTAATATCAATTTAGTATTAGAGCCCAGAAAAACGCTAAATATGGCTATTATCCCAGCAATTACCCAAGTGAGTACAAAGATGAGTACAATTTGAAATGAGAAATTTAAAGATATTAAAATACAATAACTTGAATTGAGAATTGCGCTTTAATGTGTAGCGATTAAAATTACATTCTCTTTCAATCATGTGGGTATGAAATTAATTTAAATTCATTTCATACCCTAAAAAAAGTAAATATTAATTATTTGTACTTTTTATTCAATCTAAAGCTTCTTTTTATTTGAGCTCAATCACATGTTTTTAATGTGATTGTAATTCTTTATAAAAATTAGGATTAGATTTAATTGTTGCTAGTACTTTAGCTGCTAATCCTGTTGGATTACGTCTCCCTGACTCCCAACTTTTAATCGTATCTAAACTCGTTCCAAGGGCTATAGCTAATTCACTTTGAGAAACATTCAATTGTTGACGAAGTTCTTTTACATCAGCTAATTCATAACGTTTACGAATAGCATTAGTATTAAGACCATTTTTAATATCAACAGCTTCTTCAAGTGATGCTTTCAATTCATCAAAAAAATTCATATTACACCTCTTTTTTCAATAACTTAGTTAATTTTTTTAGCTCTATTTTTTCAAATTCAGTCAAATTTGTCTTCTTGCTTTTATGATAAGCTAACACTAGAAAAATCATTTGTTCTGAAGCAATAAAATAAATAACTCTTATACCACTACTCTTACCTTTAGAATTATTAGGCATTCTTATTTTACGTAGCCTACCTGTATTTTTAATTAAAACACCTTTTTCTGGAGAACAAATTAACTCTACCTGTAGCTCTTTGAGCTCATCATCTGTTGCAAGTTCTTTAATTTGACGTGTAAAAATTGGTGTTTCTATGAATTCAATAGCATGAGTCATTTAAAATTCCTTTTTTGGGCGAGTACATTGTACACCATTTTGCGATTATATCAATAATTCCCTAAGAATTTTCACCTTTTTAAGGACTGTTAACGCTTCAAGCTTAAAAATTAAATATTATGAAAATTAATAAGTATCCACTTAGCTTGGTAGTTCCTGAGAAAGATACATCTATTCTTCAGACTTCCTTAGCATTAAATTTGAAAACAATACCATGAGTGGGGATGCCAATATCGATTGAGTAAAAAATCTAGAGCTATTATGCTTTTTAGATCATTTTATTTAAGAGTCTGACTCGTCTGTCTTGCCGTGATTTACCGATTCAATCAAAATGCTGAGGTGATATTTTATGACTGAGATGACGGTAAGCTAGTCATCAATCAATGCAATCAGAAAAAAATCCACATTCTTAAGCGTTCGTAATAACTATTATAAAGAAAAAGATTAAAACACGTGGATTTGTATAATAAGTGCATAGCCGCTGTCAGTCGCATTGCATTAATTGAGGGTCGAAAAGA